>JAWVFM010000436.1:0-5895 GCA_033856015.1 Solirubrobacterales bacterium | reverse complement strand
GCGAGCAGGGCCTCGGCTCATTCGACTCGCTGCTGCGGGCGACGACCGTGGACCCGGCGATGCTCGTCTGGCTCTCCGGAAACGAGAACACCAAGTGGGCGCCCAACGAGAACTACGGGCGCGAGCTGATGGAGCTGTTCACGCTCGGCGTCAGCGACGGCTCCGGCTACCCCTACTCCGAGGACGACGTCCGCGAGCAGGCTCGGGCCCTGACCGGGTGGACAAGCGAGTGGGACGACAACCTGGGGCCGGTCAACTTCCATTTCGACGCGAGCCTTCACGACAAGAAGAACAAGACGATCTTCGGCCACACCGGCAACTGGGACTGGCAGGACTCGTGCCGCCTGGTGCTGAACCACGACGCCCACCGCCCCTACTTCGTGAACCGCCTCTGGCGGCACTTCATCCCCACCGCGCCCTCGCAGCCGACGCTGGACGGGCTCGTGGCGCTCTACGAGTCGAGCGGCCGGCAGATTCGCCCGGTCGTCGAGGCCATCCTCATGCACCCGCAGCTCTACACCGGCCAGGCGCTCGTGAAGCCGCCCGTGGTCTTCATCGTCGGCATGTTGAAGGCTCGCAAGCGCTACATCGACACCGACGCCTGGGCCTGGATCACGGAGCTCGCAGGGCAGCGCCCGTTCGACCCGCCGAACGTATCCGGCTGGGACGAGACGCGCTGGCTCGACACGTCGACGCTCCGCGGTCGCTGGACCGCCGTCGCGCAGACCGTCGAGCCGGACGAGGTTTCCGACAAGGGCGACTACCCGGACCCCAAGGAAAACCCGCAGCAGGCCCTCGACCGCGCGCTGCGGTTCTGGGGGCATCCGCCGCTCAGCAACCCGACCCGCAAGGAGCTCCTGCGCTTCGGCAAGCAGGTCGAGGCGGCGATCGTCGCCGACTGGGAGAGGAAGACCTTCCGCGCGCTTCGGCAGAACGCCCTGCGGGTCCTCATCGCGACCTCGCCCGACCTGGAGACATCGTGAGGAAGAACTGCGGCTGCAACGAGTTCACGCGGGCCAAGCTCCTCGAGCACGCCGCGGCGCAGGCGGGCCGGGGGCTGCCCGGAATCGAGGCGGGGATGCCGATGCCCGCCGGCACCGGCCTGAGCCGCCGCTCCTTCCTGTGGCGCTCCGGCGGCGCGATGCTCTCCGTCTACGGTGCCTCGCGGCTCGGCTTCGGTGCGCTTCAGGAGGGGATCGCCAGGGCGGCGGGCGCCAGCGACCCGGTTCTCGTCACCGTGTTCATGGAGGGCGGCATCGACGGCCTGTCCGTGCTCGCCCCGGTCAACGACGCGAGGTACCAGAAGCTCCGGCCCACGCTGAAGCTGCCGCCCGGGGCGGGGCCTGCCTTCACCGAGGACCCGACGCTGCACTGGCACCCGGCAGCGACCTCGCTCAGCAGCCTGCACCAGGCCGGCAAGGTCAGCGTCATGCCCGCGGTCTCCTACGCCGACCCGAACCAGTCGCATTTCACCTCGCGCCACTACTGGGAGGTGGGTGCCCTGAACCCGTCCGGCCAGACGGGCTGGCTCGGGCGGCTTCTCGACGTGATCGGCGAGCCTGACAACCCGCTTCAGGGCCTTTCGCTCGACGGGAGCCTCTCGCCGGCCCTCGCTCCCGCGAACGTCCCGGTGGCGGCGGTCGACGGCCCGCGCTTCGATCTCTGGGCTCCGGGCGTCTGGGGCGACGTTGAGGACCTCATGTTCGACTCGGTCGATCGGATCGGCGCCGCCCAGCAGGCGAGCGGCGACCCGCAGCTGGCGAATGCCGGCAACGTCGCCAGCCAGGCGATGTCGGTGAAACGCAGCCTGAAGCAGTTCGACACGAACGGCGGGATCAAGTCGCCGGTCAAGTACCCGAAGGGCGGCGGCGAGTCCTTCCCGGAGAACATGGCCGCGCTGGCGGCGTTCCTGGGCGTCGGCCTGCCGATCCGCTGCGTCGCCATGAACGCGCCGGGCAGCTACGACACCCACGAGAACGAGAAGGACGACCTGGCGAGCGGCCTGCAACTCACCTGCGACACCCTGGCGGCGTTCCAGGCGGACCTCGAGGCTCGCGGGCTTGCCGACCGCGTCATCACCCTCGTCTGGTCCGAGTTCGGGCGTCGCCCGGAGCAGAACGACTCCGACGGCACCGACCACGGCGCCGCAGGGGTCGGGTTCGTGGTGGGCCAGCCGGTCAAGGGCCAGATGATCGGCGAGTTCCCGGGGCTCACGAACCTCGACGCCGACGACAACCTGCTCTTCACAACCGACTTTCGCTCTGTCTACTGCTCCATCCTCGAGCAATGGTTCGGCCAGGACGCCAGCGCGCTCATCCCGAACGCGTCGTCATTCAGCCGGCCTGTCGTGATCGGATGAGGGCGCTTCGCGCGGCGCCACTCGCCGTCGCGGCAGCGCTTATCGCGCTGCCGCTCGCGATGTCCGCGCCGGCCGGCGCTTCCCACGGGCCCGCGCGGCTTCTGGTCAAGGGAGTCGAGTACGACCTCACCCTCTCACGCGACACGCTCGCGCCGGGGCAGGCGATCATCGAATTTCAGAACGCCGGCCAGGACCCGCACAACCTGGTGATCAAGCGCGACGGCGGGGCGGGGAAGGCCCGCACCACGGGCGCTCCGACCAAGCCCGGCGAAGTAGACGACATCGTCACGAAGCTGAAGCCCGGCGCGAAGTACGTCCTCTTCTGCTCGATGAAGCACCACCGCGCCAAGGGCATGGTGGCTCACATCAGCGTCAAGGGCTGAGGCGGCGAAGCGTGGCGGCCCGGCGGACCGTCTCCTTGCCGGACTTCTCGCTGCGGACCACGTAGCGCGGGTCCTCCTTCGACGCGGCCACCACGCGCCCGTCGATCTCCGTGCGCGCGGTCAGCCTGCGCCGCACCCGGCCCGCGACCAGCCGCCCCCGAAAGTTCCACTCGACCCGGTCGCCGCGCTTGAAGCCGTCGGCCATCTCCTCGTCTCCTCGCCTCGTCATCGCCCTTACAACCCCGCCGGCCGCGAGGACGCCCCGCCGCGGCTTCGCCACCGAGGACGGTCTCGCGGATATGGTCAGCGGGACATGCCGGACGAGAAGCCGAAGCTGGACCGCAAGACGTTCGAACGGGAGCTCGAGAAGCTCCAGCGCGAGCTCGTCCTGATGCAGGAGTGGGTCAAGGCCAAGGGCCTGAAGGTGGTCGTCGTCTTCGAGGGACGCGACGCCGCGGGCAAGGGCGGCGTCATCAAGCGCATCGAGGAGCGCACCAACCCCAGGATCGTCCGTGTCGTTGCGCTCGGCACGCCGACCGATCGCGAGCAGGGCCAGTGGTACTTCCAGCGCTACGTCGCGCATCTGCCCGGCCCGGGCGAGATCGTCCTGTTCGATCGCTCCTGGTACAACCGCGCCGGCGTCGAGCGCGTGATGGGGTTCTGCACCGACGAGGAGTACCAGGAGTTCATGCGCTCCTGTCCCGACTTCGAGCGGATGCTCGTGCGCTCGGGGATCCTTCTCGTGAAGTACTGGTTCTCCGTCTCCGACGAGGAGCAGGAGCGACGGTTCGAGGCGCGCGTCAAGGACCCGATGAAGCGCTGGAAGCTCAGCCCGATGGACCTGAAGGCGCGGGAGAAGTGGGCCGACTACTCACGCGCGAAGGACGAGATGTTCGTCCACACCGACATCAAGCAGGCACCCTGGTACGTCGTCAACGCCGACTCCAAGCGGCGCGCGCGGCTCAACTGCATCGCGCACCTGCTGTCGATGGTCCCGTACGAGGACCTGACTCCGGAGCCGATCGAGCTTCCTCCGCGTGGCCCCGACACGGGCTACGTCCGCCCGCCGATCACCGACCAGACGTTCGTCCCCGAGATCTACTGAGGGCGGAACCGCGCTAGCCGCGGCGGTTGCGGATCGCCGCGGCGGCGGCAGTGCGGAGGTTGATCGCCCCGAACATCGCCTTCTCGGGCAGCGAACCGGCCGGCGGTATCGCGCCGAGCTGGCGAGCCATCTCCATTGCGTTCGTGTAGGCGCGGTTCTCCCGGATGAGGCCGTCGCGGACCGTGAGCATGTCGATTCCCTCCAGCACGATCGACGCGCCGTTCGGCGTGAGTCCCTCGAACTTCCCCTCGCCGTCGAAGGTCCCGGTCGCTCGCCAGCGCACGGCGGCGCGCTCGCCGTAGGCCACGATGCTCGTGACCTCGAAGCGGAAGTCGGGGAACGCTCGGAAGAGGGCGCCGAACCACTCGTGATATCCGTCCGGCGTCCGCAGCTCGGCCATGCCGTAGATGTAGCCGTACTGGCCCTGCTCCCAGTGCTCCATCATCGCGTCGATGTCCCGGTTGGCGACGGCCTGGAAGTAGTCCGTGGCGACCTGCTTGGCTGATTTCTTCGTTGCCGGGCTCACGCGCCTGACCCTAGATGATCGATCACGGAGCCGCGAGGAGCTCCGCCAGCTCCGCCGCCTCGGTCACCGGGCGGCGGCACGCGAAGTGCTCGCACACGTAGGCGGCGGGCCTGTCGTCGACCGCGGCCCGTCCACGCATCAGCTCGGGCTGCTCCACTCCCTCGGCGCCGCCGGCCAGCACCAGATGGGGCCGGAGCCGTGAGCGCACGACGCTCGCCAGCGGGGCGAGGTCCTCGCCGGCCGGCCCGACGAGCGCGACCTCGCGCGTCGGCGATACGTGGAAGTCGACGGCCCGCAGCAGGTGGGCGAGGCCCATCGGGTGCTGGGCAGCGATGCCCGCCAGCAGGCGAAGAACGGAGACCGCTTCCTTCTCGTATTCCGCGTCCCCGGTGAGCGCGGCGAGCCGTAGGAGGGCGTAGGCCGCGGCGGAGTTGCCGGATGGGATGGGATGGTCGTCGACGTCCTTGCGCCGCGCGACCAGCTCCTCGTGGTCCGTGGCCGTGGTGAAGAAGCCGCCGCGCTCCGGGTCCGCGAACCGGTCGATCATCGCGTCCGCGACCTCCTCCGCGGCGTCGAACCAACGTGGCTCGAACGTGGCCTCGTAGAGCGTGACGAGGGCGTCGACCAGGTACGCGTGGTCCTCGAGGTAGGCGTTCAGCCGGCCACGGCTGTCCTTCCAGGTGCGCAGCAGGCGGCCCTCGTCGTCACGCATCTCCTCCCAGACGAACTCGGCGCACTGGCGGGCGGCGTTCAGGTAATCCTCGCGGCCGAGTGTCGCGCCGGCGTCGGCGAGCGCGGCGATCATCAGCGCGTTCCACGAGCAGAGGCGCTTGTCGTCGAGCCCGGGCCACACCCGCTTGGAGCGCCGCTCGTACAGGGCCGCGCGGGCCTCCGCGTAGCGCTCGGGGTTTGTCGCCCGCGAACCGAGCGGCAGGTGGATGATGTTCCGGCCCTCGAAGTTGCCGGTGAGGCTCACGCCCCAGCGGGCGAGCACAGGCTCGATCTCCTCCTCGGCGAAGCCGGCCTCGGTGAGGACCTCCCGGATCTCGTGCTCGTCCCAGACGTAGAAGCGCCCCTCCTCGCCCTCGGAGTCCGCGTCAAGCGCCGAGTAGAACCCGCCCTCGGGGCCGCGCATCTCCCGCAGCGCCCAGTCGAGCGTCTCCTCGGTGATCCGGCGATAGCGGTCGTGGCCGAGGACGAGCCAGCCGTGCAAGTAGGTTCGGGCCAGGAGCGCGTTGTCGTAGAGCATCTTCTCGAAGTGGGGGACGAGCCAGACCGGGTCGGTGGAGTAGCGGGCGAAGCCGCCGCCGATCTGGTCGTACATGCCGCCATGGGCCATGGCGTCCAGCGTCACCTCGGTGATGTCGGTGACGCCGCGGGCGAGGAGCAGCTCGAGCGGCGATGCGGGCGGGAACTTCGGGGCGCCGCCAAAGCCGCCGTGCCGCAGGTCGGCGGACGCGCGCAGGCCGGCGATGCCGGCGTCGACGAGCTCCGGCCCCACGGCGTCGGCGCTCGGCTCGAT
>JAWVFM010000435.1:0-3665 GCA_033856015.1 Solirubrobacterales bacterium | reverse complement strand
GATCGCGGCACCGGAGCAGGCGGGGACGCCGACGAGATCGAGCGGGCGCAGTATGAGGGCTATGGGCCCGGCGGCGCGGCGATCCTCGTGGAGGCGCTGACGGACAACCGCAACCGCACGAGCGCCGACGTCCGCCACGCGTTCGAGCGCCACGGCGGCAACCTCGGCGAGCCGGGCTCCGTGGCCTGGGTGTTCGAGAGGCGCGGCGTCATCATGGTCGACGCGGAGCGCTACTCGGAGGACGACCTGCTCGTGGCCATCGATGCCGGCGCCGACGACGTCGTTCGGGATGGCGACGAGTGGAAGGTCACGACCGAGCCTGCAAGCCTCGCCGCCGTCCGCGAGGCGCTTGCCGCCGCCGGCGTGGACGCTGACTCGAGCGAGCTGACGATGGAGCCCAAGTCCGTCGTCGAGATCGAGGACTCCGACGCCGGCAACCTCATGCGCCTGATGGACGCGCTCGACGACCACGACGACGTCGAGGCCGTCCACGCCAACTTCGACATCCCCGAGCAGGTCCTCGAGCGCATCGCCTGAAGCTCTGGCCGCGGGAAAACGGCGCTCGAAAGAGGCATCCGGCCCTCGGGCCAGAATCAGTACGTGTGATCGTGGTTATGGGCATCGACCCAGGGGTCGCGAGCACGGGATTCGGCGTCGTGAGGGTCGTCGGATCGCGGATCACGGCTGTCGACGGGGGCGTCATCGAGGCGCCCGCCGGCGCGCAGCCCGAGGATCGCCTCGCCCTGATCCACAGCGCGACGGCCGACCTGATCACCTGGCACGAGCCCGCGGCAGTGGCCCTCGAGGACATCTACTTCGGCAAGAACGTGCGCTCGGCGATGGCCGTCGGCCAGGCCCGCGGCGTGATCATGCTCGCCGCGGCGCAGCGCAGCGTCCCCTGCTTCGACTACACGCCGCAGGCGGTGAAGCTCGCGGTCTGCGGGACCGGTTCCGCCGCCAAGCGCCCGGTGCAGCGCATGGTCGGCTCGCTTCTCGGCCTGCCCAAGGCTCCCGAGTCCGACCATGCGGCGGACGCGCTCGCGGTCGCGATCTGCCACGCAGGCCACGCCAACCCCGCGGGGGCGGCGGCACTCGGCCGCCCGCTCGCCGGAGTGGCGACTTGATCGCGTCGGTTCGCGGCGAGGTCCTCGAGCGCCGGCCGGATCACGTGGTGATCGAGGCGTCCGGCGTCGGCTACCGCCTGGCCGTGTCGGCCGAGACCCTGAGCTCGGTGCCGGCGGTCGGAAACGAGACGACGATGCTCGCCCACCTGATCGTCCGCGACGACTCCATGGCGCTCTACGGCTTCGCCACCGAGGCCGAGCGCGATCTCTTCCAGAACCTGATCTCCGTGTCCGGCGTCGGCCCGAAGGTCGCGGTCGCGATTCTCTCCGGCGGCTCGCCCCGCGAGCTCTCCAGGGCAATCGCGCTCGGCGACCACAAGCGCTTCCAGGCAGCGCCGGGCGTCGGCAAGCGCACGGCCGAGCGTGTGATCGTCGAGCTTCGCGAGAAGGTCGCGGCGGAGCTCCAGGTCGCGGGCTCGGCGGGCGCGAACTCGGACGACCCGCACATCCTGGCCCGCGACGGGCTCATGAACCTCGGCTACGCGCTCGACGAGGCCGAGCGGATGCTGGAGGCCGCCGAGGGCGAGACCCCCGAGGAGCTGATCGGCGCCGCGCTTCGCAGCGCCGGCTCGGCGGAGGCCGCATGAGCATCAACCGCGACCCGAGCTTCGCGGGCGGCGAGAACCTCGAGGCCGAGCCGCGGATGATCGATGCCGGCATCGCCGCCCCGGATGACGAGCTCGACGGCTCGCTTCGCCCACGCCGGCTCGACGAGTTCGTCAACCAGCGCCAGGTAACCGAGCAGCTCAGCGTCTTCATCGAGGCAGCCACGCGCCGCGGCGAGCCGCTCGACCACGTCCTGCTCGCCGGCCCGCCCGGTCTTGGCAAGACTTCGCTGGCGCAGATCATCGCCAACGAGCTCGGCGCGCCGTTCATCCAGACGGCCGGCCCCGCGCTGGAGCGCAAGGGCGACATCGCGGCGTTCCTGACCTCGCTCGAGCCCGGCGCGGTCTTCTTCATCGACGAGATCCACCGCCTGAACCGGGCGATCGAGGAGACGCTCTACCCGGCGATGGAGGACCGCCGACTGCCGGTCGTGCTGGGACAGGGCGCCGGAGCGCGGACGGTCACCCTCGACCTCCCGCCGTTCACGCTCGTCGGCGCCACGACGCGGACCGGGCTCCTCACGACTCCCCTCCGTGACCGCTTCGGCGTCTGCCATCGCCTGGAGCACTACGACGCCGAGCACCTGGCGACCATCGTGCGGCGCTCGGCCGGGATCCTCGGAATCGAGATCGAGCCGGACGCCGAGCAGGCAATCGCCGGGCGCTCCCGCGGCACGCCGCGGGTCGCCAACCGGCTGCTGCGCCGGGTTCGCGACGTCGCCGAGGTGCGCGGCGCGGGCGTTGTCACCAGCGCCATCGCCACCGAGGCGCTCGGGCTGATGGAAGTCGACTCCGCCGGGCTCGACCGCCGCGACCGCTCGATCCTCGAGACGATCGCGGTGAAGTTCAGCGGTGGCCCGGTGGGCCTGTCAACCCTCTCCGCGTCGGTCGACGAGGAGCCCGACACCATCGAGGACGTCTACGAGCCCTACCTCCTCCAGCAGGGGCTCATCAAGCGAACGCCTCGCGGCCGAGTGCTCACGCCCCGGGCCTACGAGCACCTTGGCGTCGACATCCCCGCGGCAGCGGCGAGCCTGTTCTGACAGTGAGGGGCTTTAGCCCCGAAAGCAGCAGAGCGTGTGATGAGGGGCCTTAGCCCCGAAACCAGCGTGTAAGGGCGGCGAAGCCGCCCGCAAGGGATTCACGTCCTGTCTCGCGGCTTGGCACCGCAGCGCGCCTCGGTACGCTTTCGCCGTGCCCTTCTTCATCTGCCCGAACTGCGGGAACCGGGAGTTGTCAGGCGAACGTACCGCCGGGCTGTCCGCGAGCCCGATAGGCTGCTCGAAGTGCGGCTTCGGCTTCGTGTTCGAGTTGCTCGACGATTACTACCCGGCGCCCGAGGCGGCGTTCTTCACCTGCGACCAGGACGGGCGGATCCTGGACATCGGCAAGGGGGGCTTCGAGCTCACCGGGCTGCGCGACGAGGACGTCATCGGCCGGCCCGTGAAGGAGGTCCTCGGGCTGGAGTGGATCGACGAGGGCGACGGCGGCATCACAGCGGACACCGACGACGACGGCTCCACCGACCCGATCGAGACCACGCTCGAGTGGGGAGTCCGCTCGCTTGGGAAGCGGGTCGCGGTGAACGCCGAGGGTGACCTGCCGGCGGAGGCGGTCGCCGACGTCTTCCCCGGCTACGACGACGACGGCGGCCTCCTGCTCGTCCTCACGCCCCAGAAGGTCACGTGACGAAGATGCGGGTTCGCCCGTAGGCAACCGATGGGCGGCAGACGGCGAAACCTCTTCGTGCTGCTCGTCGTCGTCGCGCTCTGCGTGCTCTCGGCGGTTGTCGTCGCCAGCAAGAAGACCGCGCTCGGCCTGGACCTGAAGGGGGGCACGCAGCTCGTCTACGTCGCGCGGCCGACAGCCCGCGAGCCGATCGTCACCACCGACGACATCAATCGGGCCATCGAGATCATCCGCCAGCGCGCCGACA
>JAWVFM010000434.1:0-4079 GCA_033856015.1 Solirubrobacterales bacterium | reverse complement strand
ATCGAGCGACCCATTTGCTTCGAGGAGGAATGCGGATGAGGACGAGGATGCTCATCGCCGTCGCGGTGGTGGGAGGCATGCTTCTGCTGGCCGCCGGGGCCACCGGCAAGACGTCGCGTTACACCGGGCCGATCCAGCCCTCCGGGACGCTCCGTTTCGTGCTGACCGAGAAGAGCGACATCCTACGTCTGCGTAAAGGCATCTCCTTCTCGAAGCTCCCGCTCGTGTGCTTACGCCGCAAGGAGACAACGTCTGGCAGCCTGACCTTCCCCGTGAACGTCCACCACAAGCAGTTCAAGGCGGTGGCGAAATCGCATTCGGGCTCCTCCTCGCTCGTGATGAAGGGCACCTTCAAGCACCACTTCCACAAGGCGAAGGGAACCATCCGCATCGAGGGCAAGAAGGTCCCGCTCGACTCGGGCGGCACCGGCAAATGCGACTCCGGAGTGCGGCCGTTTCGGGTTCGCGAGCGCTAGTGCGTCGGAAAATCGGAGCTAGAGTGGACGGACTCTTGAAGCAACCAAGGAAGGCTCAGATGAAGCGCATCGCGTTCGTAGCCGCTCTGGCAGCGGCTCTGTTGATCTCAACCGCCGCGCTGGCCGCGATCAGGACGTACAGCGGGAACGTCTCGAGCGGCACGATCACCTTCAAGTCGAAGAAGGTCAACCACAAGACGGTCCTTCAAAAGCTCCTCTTCCAGACGGTGCCGATCAAGTGCAACAGCGGGAACGGCACCATGAGCGGCCAGGACCAGCTCGACTCGCTGCCGGTCAAGAACAACAAGTTCCGCGTCGTCCTGAACGCCACGGACCCGAAGTTCAACGCCAAGCTCGTGTTCGCGGGGAAGATCACCGGCGCGGACGCCAAGGGCACCTTCCACCTGAGCGGCAAGAAGGTCCCACTCGACGATACGAGCATCGGCAAGAACTGCGACACCAAGGTTCTGGACTGGAAGGCCACGAGCAACTGACCGCGCCTGGATAGGCCGCTCGCCTGCGCGGCGGGTGCTCAGCAGCCGGGCAGGTGGAAGCTGTTGCCGGACCCGCAGTTTCCGGCGCCCTCGTCGTCGTCGACGAAGGGCTTGGAGCCGTTGTGCCGAGCGACGTTGTCGACGAAGCGGTTCTTGCCCGAGTTCAGGTCCGCGTGGAAGCCGGCGTTGCCGTTGCGATCGGCGGTGTTGTCGATCACGTCGATCCCCTGCGAGTTGTGGAGGTAGAGGCCGTCCGAGGGCCCCTCGTCACCCGGCAGCGTGTTCCGGTTCATGACGTTCTTGCGGACGACGATGTCGGTCTTCTTCGGCGAGTCCTCGATGATGATCCCGCGGCTGTTGTGCACGGTCCGGTTGTCCGCGACGAGGAGCGTGCCGCCCAGCGTGTCGAGGATCGTCCCGATGTAGATCGCGGAGTCGTCGAAGCCCTTGCCGAAGTTGTGGGTGACCTTCACCGGCCCCGTCGAGAAGGCAGAGATCCCGTACTGCGCGTCACACGTGTCGACGGTGCGCAGGTGCGTCGCGCTGCCTGAGGTCACGCTCAAGAACTGGACCTCGGCCGGGTACTGGCCGAAGTTCGTGGCGGCGCCCTGGACCTGAAGCCGCTCGATCGTGGCGCCGGCGTGGGTCACCAGGATGGTGTCGTTGGCCTTGCACCGGGCGTCGATGACCGGGCGCTGCTTGCCGACCCCGGTCAGGGTGACTCCCTTGTCGACCACCAGCTTGCCCCGGTAGGTCCCCGGGTGGATCCTGATGACGTCCCCGTTCTGGGCCGTCTTCAGCGCCTTCGCGACACTCTGGCCACGTTGGACGTCGATCGTCTTCGCCTGCGCGGCCGCGGCGACGAAAAGCGAGGCCGCAAGGAGGGCGGCGAAGAGGCAGCTCGCACGCAGCCTCAGTCTCGCCGTCTTACCCACATCCCGGTGTCAGTGGTGCTCGATGATCCGGTCGACGAGGTGGTACTCCACCGCTTCTTCCGGGCTCAGGAAGTAGTCGCGCTCGGTGTCGGACTTGACCTTCTCGAGTGGCTGCTTGGTGTGCCTGGCGAGGATCTCATCGAGGCGCCGGCGGATGTCGATGATCTCGCGGGCGTGGATCTCGATGTCCGTGACCTGGCCCTGGAAGCCCGAGGTGGGCTGGTGGATCAGGACCTTCGAGTTCGGCGTGACGAGGCGCTTGCCGTCCTTGCCCCCGGCGAGGAGCAGCGCTCCCATGCTCATCGCGACCCCGACGCAGATCGTCTGGACGTCGGGCTTTATGTACTGCATCGTGTCGTAGATGGCGAGCCCCGCGTAGACGGAGCCACCCGGCGAGTTGATGTAGATCGAGACGTCCTTGTCCGGATCCTCGGACTCCAGGTGGATGAGCTGGGCGACCACGAGGTTCGCGATCGTGTCGTCGATCGGCGTGCCCAGGAAGATGATGCGCTCGTTCAGCAGGCGCGAGTAGATGTCGAATGCGCGCTCGCCGCGCGACGTCTGCTCGACCACCATCGGGACAAGGGGACTCATGCTCGCGGCAGTGTATAGAAGGGCCTGACCGGCTCCGGGGGGCGCATCCGCTGCGGTGTCAGTCCTTGTCCGGGGTCCAGAGCTCGGGCTCGTCCTCGGACGCCCGCTCCTTCTCCGGAGTCCAGATCTTCTCCCGAGCGGCGGCCTGCTCGAGCGGGATCGCCTTGGCGCTCTCCGCAACGAGGTCCGCGGCCTTTCGAATCCGCACCTCGTCGCGCAGGAGGTCGTCCCGGCCGCGCTCGCGCAGGCGCTCCAGAATGAGCTCGGGCGCGCTGGAGCCCTCGCCGGGCCCGAGGGCCTCGATCAGCTCGTCGTCCGAGGCCTCGATCGACTCGGCGTCGGCGATGGCGGCAAGGGTGGCCTCGCGGCGCAGGCTCTTGACCGCGTCCTCGCGCATCTCGGCGAGCATGCCCTCGCGCCCGTTCTCCTGGATGTTGATGAACGCCTCGGGGTCGACGCCGCGGTGCGTGAGCTGGTGCAGGAAGCGGTCGAGCATCTCCTCGGCCCGCGCGTTGACGATCTCATCGGGGAGCTCCACCTGCGCGGCGTCGGCGGCCGCGTGCACCGCAGCCTCGCGGAAGTCGGCCTCCGAGCGCTGGGCGATGAGCTCGGCGAGGCGCTCGGTGATCGCGGCGCGCAACTCCTCGAGCGTGTCGAACTCCGACGCGTCGGACGCGAAGTCGTCGTCCAGGTCCGGCAGGTTCTTCTCGCGGACCTCCTTGACCGTGATCGCGAACTGCGCCGTCTTCCCGGCCAGTTCCTCCGCGCGGTAGTCGTCGGGGAAGGGCACGGCGACGTCGAGCTCGGCGCCCGCGGCGGCCCCGCGCAGGGACTCCTCCATCTCCGGCAGGAACCGGCCGGCGCCCACTTCCACCATGAGGTCGTTGGCCGAGCCGCCCTCGAAGAGCTCCCCGTCGATCGTGCCCGCGTAGTCGATGACGACCATGTCCCCGTCTGCCGCCTCGCGATCCACCGGCGTGACGCTCGCAAGCGCTTCGCGCAGGCGATCGACCTCCGCGTCGACGGCTTCGTCGGGGACGTCGGTGGATGCGCGTCCCACCTCGAGCCCCCTGTAGTCGCCGAGCTTGGCCTCCGGGCGGACCGCGACCTCGATCGAGAAGCGCAGGTCCTCGCCCTCGGCAGGCAGGTCGGTGACATCGAGCTTCGGGTCGCCGACGGTCCTGACGCGCGCGTCGATCAGCGCCCGCTCGTACCAGTCCCCGAGGGCGTCGCGAACGGCCTGCTCGAGGACCGCGTCACGGCCGATCCGCTGGACGACCAGGGCGCCGGGCACCTTGCCCTTGCGAAAGCCGGGGATCCGCATCTCCTTCCCCATGGAGGCCGCGGTCGTCTCCACGGCGCGCGACACAGCATCCGCGTCGACGTCGACGTCGACGCGGACACGCGACTCGGGGAGCTCGGTGACGGAGGTGCGCATCGGCGGCTCAGGTTAGAGGGAGACGCCGGCCCGCCGCGAGGCGGTCAGTCCTCGCGCTGCGGCTGGCGGGTGGCCCCGCGCCAGAGCGCGATCGTGAGCTCGGCGACGAACCCGTACAGGCGGCCCAGCGGGCCCGTGACGA
>JAWVFM010000433.1:0-5700 GCA_033856015.1 Solirubrobacterales bacterium | reverse complement strand
CCAGACCTCGGCGAACTTCTTCTTCGGCGGCACCTCGATCCTGATCGTGATCGGAGTCGCGCTCGACACCGTCAAGCAGCTCGAGGCGCAGCTCATGATGCGCAACTACGAAGGCTTCATGAAGTAGGTGGATGACTGTGCACTTACTTGGTCTATAGGCCGAGTAACTGCACAGTTGTCGGGGTTTGGCCTCCGGTCGCGACCCTTTACGCTCTCCGTCCCGATGTCCGAGCTCAATCTCGTCCTCCTCGGTCCCCCGGGTTCCGGCAAGGGAACCCAGGGCGAGCGCCTGCAGCAGGACTTCCGCCTGCCCTACTACGCGACGGGCGACATTCTCCGCGCCGCGGTTCGGGACGAGACGGAGATCGGACGGTCCGCCAAGGAGTACATGGACCGCGGCGACCTGGTGCCGGACGACGTCATCGTCGGCGTCATCGCCGAGCGGCTCGACCAGGCCGAGGCCGCCGACGGCTTCATCCTCGACGGCTTTCCGCGCACGACGGCACAGGCCGAGGCGCTCGACGCCCGCGTGTCGGAGCTCGGCCGCTCGCTGACCGCGGTCCTCCTGGTGGACGTCTCCGACGAGGAGGTGGTGCGGCGCCTCGGCGGGCGGCGAACGTGCGTCAAGGAGGGCCACGTCTTCCACGTCGAGTTCGACCCGCCGAAGGAGGAGGGCGTCTGCGACATCTGCGGAGCGGAGCTGATCGTCCGCGACGACGACAAGCCCGACGTCATCCGCCACCGCCTCGCCACCTACCACGAGAAGACCGAGCCTCTCGTCGCCTACTACGAGCAGCACGGGATCCTCCAGCGCGTCGACGGCACCCAGTCGCCCGACGAGGTGAGCGACAAGATCCGCGCCCTCCTCGCGACCCTCCGCATGGAGGAGGAGGCCTAGGTGTACCGCGGCGGAATCGTTCTGAAGACGCCTGCTCAGATCGAGCAGATGGCCGCGGCGGGGCGCATCCACGCTCGCTGCATGAAGATGCTGATCTCCAAGTGCCGCCCGGGGGTCACGACCGACGAGCTCGACCAGGCAGCGGAGCGCTTCATCACGTCGCAGGGCGCCGAGCCCACGTTCCTCGGATACCGCGGCTTCCCCGGGTCGATCTGCACGTCGCCCAACTCGATGGTGGTCCACGGCATCCCGGGCCCGTACGCGCTGAAGCGGGGCGATCTCATCTCCCTGGACGTCGGGGTCACCAAGGACGGCTGGGTAGCCGACGGCGCCGTGACGGTGCCGATCGGCCGCGTCGGGCGCTCCGCCGAGAAGCTCCTCGAGGTCACCAAGGGCGCCCTCTTCGCCGGCGTCGAGGAGGCCCGGCCGGGCAACCGCCTGGGCGACGTCTCGGCGGCGATCCAGCGCACTGCCGAGTCAGAGGGGTTCGCGATCATCCGCACCCTCGTCGGCCACGGCGTCGGGCGCGACATGCACGAGGATCCCCAGATCCCGAACTTCGGCGAGCCCGGCCACGGGCCCGAGCTCGAGGCGGGCATGGTCCTGGCGATCGAGCCGATGGTCAACGCGGGTGGTCCCGAGGTGCGCGTCGGCGACGACGGCTGGGCGATCTACTCCGCCGACGGCTCGCTGGCGGCCCACTTCGAGTTCACCGTGGCCATCACGCCCGACGGTCCTCGCATCCTCACCCCCTGGCACGACGAGTAGCTCCACGCGCGGGTCCGGCGACCCGCCAACCGGCGCACCCTTTGAACATGCGTGGCAGAATCCGCGCGCGCCGCTCGTGCGGCCTGGGAATGGACGGGATCAACGCCACACGGTCGGCATTGCGCGCCCTGGCGAGCGCATTCGCGCTGCTGCTCCTGGCGGCCGTTCCGGCCTTCGCGGCGGACCCCGCGCCATACGGCCGCCACGACGCGGGCGGCTTTCGGAACGTGCTGCCCACGGGCGAGGCCGGCACCGACAACGCCGCACAACTCGCGCAGTTCGAGCTCGACCCCAACGCCCTGCCACCGCACTGGAACGACCAGAGCAAGCTCTACGAGGGCCTGGTCTACGCGAGCGCGAAGCCGGGTTTCGGCATGAGCGGCGTCGACAGGTTCTTCAAGGACGCGACGTTCGGCGTCAAGCCGGGCCACGTCGAGTCCACGACCACGCCTGAGCCCGGCGTGAGGATCGTTCGCGACGACCAGTACGGCATCCCGCACATCTACGGCGACACCCGCGCCGAGACCATGTTCGGCGCCGGCTACGCGAACGCCCAGGACCGGCTCTTCCTCATGGACATCCTGCGTCACACCGGCAAGGCCCAGCTCTCGAGCTTCATCGGCGGGTCGCCGTCGAATCGCGCGATGGACCACGCGCAGTGGGCCGCTGCGCCGTACACCGACGCCGACCTCCAGAAGCAGTTCGACAACGCGCCCAAGTACTACGGCCACCAGGGCGTGCTCCTCCAACACGACGTCACCGCCTACGTCGCCGGCATCAACGCCTACATCGACGACACCGTCACCAACCCGACCCTGTTGCCGGCCGAGTACGCGGCGCTCGGCAAGACGCCGCAGCAGTGGTCGGTGACCGACGTGATCGCCGAGGCGTCGCTGATCGGCGGCATCTTCGGTCGCGGCGGCGGCGCGGAGCTGCGCTCCGCCGAGCTCGAGCAGGCGTTCGTGAAGCGCTTCGGCAAGCGGGCCGGCAAGCGCGCCTGGAGCGACTTCCGCGAGCACAACGACCCCGAGGCCCCGACCACCGTGCTCGGCAAGCGCTTTCCGTACGAGACGACGAGCCCGTTCGCAAAGCGGGGCCTCGCCATGCCCGACCCCGGCTCGGTGAAGGCGGCCCCCGTCGCGCCGAAGATCTCGGCGGCGGCGGCCAGCACCTCGACCCTGGCGTCCCCGTACGACTTCTCCGGCCTGGGCGCGGCCCTCCGGAACGCGCTCAGGAGCCCGGGGCACGCCTCCAACTGGGAGCTGATCAACGCGAGCAACTCGAAGACCGGCCATCCCATCGGCGTCCTCGGCCCGCAGGTTGGCTACTACCAGCCGCAGATCCTGATGGAGGAGGACCTCCACGGCCCCGGGATCGACGCCCGGGGTGCCACCTTCCCCGGGGTCGGCCTCTACATCCTGCTCGGCCACGGCCGTGACTACGCGTGGAGCGCGACGACCGCGACGTCGGACAACGTCGACACCTTCGCCGAGGTGCTCTGCAAGGACGCCTTCCACTACCGCTACAAGGGGAAGTGCCTGCCGATGCGCCCGCTCGTCCGCAACAACGCGTGGACGCCGAACGGCGTCGACATGACCCCGCCCGGCTCGGAGACGCTCACCGCCTACCTCACGGTCCACGGGATCGTCTTCGCTCGTGGCAAGGTGCACGGCAAGAAGGTCGCCTTCGTCAGCTCCCGCAGCACCTACGGCCACGAGGCGGACTCGGCCCTCTTCTTCCGAGACCTGAACGACCCCAAGTTCATGAAGGGCGGCGTCAGCTCCTTCCGAAAGGCGGCGAAGTTCATGAACTTCGCCTTCAATTGGTCCTACATCGACTCGAAGCACACCGCGTACCAGCTGACCGGCTGGTACCCGCAGCGGGCCAGTGGAACGTCGCCGGACTTCCCGATCCTCGGCACGGGCAATTACGACTGGAAGGGCTTCGACCCGAAGACCCGCGAGGCGAGCTGGCTGGGAGACGCCCACCTGCCGCACGTCGTCGACCAGCCCTACATGGTGAGCTGGAACAACAAGCAGGCGCCTGGGTGGTCGGCGGCGGACGACCAGTACGGCTTCGGGCCGATCTACCGCCAGCAGATGATCGCCGGGCGCATCCGCCACGACCTGCGCGGCGGTCGCAAGATGACGCTCCCGCAGCTCGTCCAGGCGATGGAGGAGCCCGCGACCCAGGACATCCGCGGCGTGAAGCTCCTCCCGATCCTCCTGCACGCGATCGGACACCCACGCGACTCGAAGCTGAAGGCGGCGATTGCCGAGCTCCGCGCCTGGCGGAAGGCGGGCTCGCACCGTCGTGACCTGAACAAGGACGGAGCCGACGAGATGACCCCGGCGATCACGCTCATGGACGCCTGGTACCCACGCCTGCTTGCCGCCGAGTTCAAGCCGGCGCTCGGCAAGAAGCTCTTCAAGCAGACCCGTGGAATGATCGGCTTCGGGGCCCCCGGGGGCCACGCGCCCGGCAGCTATCCGTCGTTTTCAGACGGCTGGTACGGCTACGTCTCGAAGGACCTTCGTGACGTCTACGGGGCGCACCCGCGGGCGCCCTACAGCCGTGGCTACTGCGGCCGCGGATCGAAGGGGAAGTGCCGTGCCGCGCTGCGAAAGTCGCTGCTCGCCGCGACGAAGGTCACGCCGCAGCAGGAGTACGGCTTCGGCGACTGCGCCTCTGACCCCAACCCCGCCTGCTGGGACGAGGACCGGGCAACGCATACCTCGGGGATCTCGACCCCGGAGCTCATCTACCAGAACCGGCCGACCTTCCAGCAGGCGGTCTCCGTGACCCACTCCGTCAAGTAGCCCGGCAGCGCGCGCAGAGGCCGCGCACGACGACCTCCGCGGCCTCGGCCGTGAAGCCCTGCGCTGCGGCGCCCTCGAGCGCCGGGCCGAGCTTGACCGGGACGAGGAGGTCCTCGACCGCGCCGCACCTGCGGCACACGACGTGGTGGTGGGCCTCGGCGCCCGCGTCGTAGAGGGTCGGCCCCTGGCCTGTCGCCACCCTGCGGACCAGGCCGGCGTCCTCGAGGGCCTCGAGCCCGGCGTAGACGGTCGGGAGGGAGACGTTCGGCAGGCGGGTCTCGACCGCCGCGCGAACCTCCTCCGCCGTGGCGTGATGCGCGAGCTCCGCGAGCGCCGTGTGGATCACGACTCGTTGCGAGGTCACCCGGTAACCCGCGGTGTGCAGGGCATCCGCCACGCGGCCGCCGTCGGCCGCCCTGGTGTGGGTGGGAGTTTTCGCCATCTTCGGGTTCCCTAACTTATCGTAAGGCGATCCTAATTCTAAATCATTTGCAATAATATGCAAGTCATGGTCGAGTCGGTGACGGGAAGGTGGAAGGGGGCCACAGAGCAGCAGCGGCTGCTCCAGGTCATCCAGCCCGGCCTGATCGGCCTGATCGACGGCACCGTCTCCACGCTTGCTCCGATCTTCGCCGCGGCCTACCTGTCCGGCTCGCGCGCCGCGCTCCTCGTCGGCCTCGCCGCCGGCCTCGGGGCGGCAATCAGCATGGGCATCTCCGAGGCGCTCTCCGACGACGGCTCGTTGACCGGCCGTGGCACGTCCGTGAACCGCGGCGTCATCACCGGCGTCGCCACGTTCGTCGGCGGCACCGCGCATGCGCTGCCGTTCCTGATCTCCAACATCGGCACCGCGCTTGCCGTGGCCTACCCGGTGGTGGGCGCGGAGCTCGTCCTCATCGCCTGGGTCCGCCGCCGTTTCCTCGACGTCCCGCTCGCTCAGTCGCTGATCCAGGTCACGCTCGCGGGCTTCCTGGTGGCGCTCGTCGGCGTGCTCGTCGGCCACGCCTGAGCCCCACCTGGCTCGGGCAGCCGCGTCGCTGGCCCCGGCGCACGGCCATTGCTATTCTTCGCCCTCGGCCTTTGGGCCGTTTTTGCGCGCCCGCGGGCCTGATTCATGGGGCCGGGCGGGACTTCTTATGAAATTTGCGACGTTGCCAGCGAGAGGCGATGAAAGTTCGAGCGTCAGTAAAACCCATGTGTGACCGGTGCCGGATA
>JAWVFM010000432.1:0-6973 GCA_033856015.1 Solirubrobacterales bacterium | reverse complement strand
CGACCTCTCGGTGACCGGGGCGGTGCTGGGTGCTTCCGTGCTGCTGATCCTCAACAACGTCGTGGCGCGGCTTGCCTACTGGGTGCCATGGCTGAGCCGGGCGATCGAGGGCACTCCGACCACGTTGATCAGCGACTACGCGCCGAGCTCGCGGGCTCTTCGCCGCGAGCAGATCTCGCTTCCGGAGTTGCGCGCCATCGCCCGGCGCCAGGGGTTCTCTGGCCTCGAGGAGGTCCATACGGCGATCCTCGAAACCAACGGCATCGTCAGCATGCTCGGTGAGGACGAAGCCAAGCACCACAGCGATCCTCAGCAGGGCGGATTGCGGATCGGCAAGCGCCGGCGCGCGCCTGGCGGCTGATCCGTCGGTTCGCCTACTCGCCGTTGGCCGGCAGCCGTCCCGCTCAGACCCGGATGACGACGAGGCCGATCGCGACCGCGACGATGGCCCAGGAAAGCGCGCGCAGCGCTCCGTCGAGCGGCGCCGCGATCCGCTCCGCCGAGAGGGGGACCGCCGTGCCGTCGTCCAGGCGCTGCTCGCCGCTCAGCGACACCGTTCTGCGGCGCAGCTCCCTGACGGGGGTGGACAGGCGTCGCTGAGCCATGCTCAGCCCGAAGCAGCCCGCCGCGACCAGCGCTCCCGCCACCACCTGATCGGCGAGTCGAACGTGAGGGTGTTTGCCCACCACGACGTGAGCGCCGGGAAGGCCCCCCAGGCGGCGGCGAACCAGAGGTCGGTGTGGAAGCGGCCGCCGGCCAGCTCGAGGTTGTAGGCGAGGACCAGGAGGCCCCCGGCGACGACGAACACGGCGAGGCTCGCCGAGATCGTGAAAACGCCGGCGACGCCGATCCCAATCGCGCTCGAGAGGCCGATCGCCGCGAGCGCGATCAGGGAGCGGTCGGACAGCTGAGTCTTCAGGGGACGTCCGTGGAGCTCGTCCAGCGCGTGTGCCGCGACCCCGACCGCCAGGAAGAACGCGACGAGTGCCGCCGCCAGCCGGTCGGCGTGCACCCGCGGGGCCGCCGCGGCGCCCAGCGCCACATAGGAGAGGTGCCATGCCGTGTACGGCGGGTGAAGCAGCGTGACCACGTCGCGCCAGCCACCGGGCCGCAGCGCGTAGAACGCGGGGCGGCCCGCGCTCCCGTCGGCAACGGGAGCCGGCCCGCTCTGCTCATGCACCTCGCGTGCCCCAGATCACGACGCCGCCGCCGAAGCTCATCACCTTCGCCTCCACCGAGGCGAGCCCCGCCGAGCGCCACAGCTCCAGCTGGCGCTCCAGCGGCAGGAGCCGGTAGAGGTCCGTGATGCTCGGTCCGAGGAATCGACCCACCTCGTACCAGTCGCGCGAGATCAGCCGCCCGAGAGTGGGGAGCCCGATGCGGGTGTACATCCGCCACAGCGCTCGGGCCACGGCGTTGGGTGGCAGCATGAACTCGAGCGACGCGATCCGGCCGCCCGGCGCGACGACCCGCGCCAGCTCGCGCAGCGTCGCCTCCGGGTCGTCGACGTAGCGCAACAGGTACGTGAAGGTCAGGTGGTCGAACTCGCCGTCCGCGAACGGAAGCGATTCGGCCTGTCCGCGGACGAGCTCGATGCGCGCCGCCAGCTCCGGGTCGGCGCGGAGCCGTTCCTCGGCCTGCGCGAGCATGTCCGGGCTCTGATCGAGCCCGACGACCGAGCAGTCGTAACGCCGCGCCACGGCGGCGGCGACCATGCCGGTGCCGGTTGCCACGTCGAGGACGCGGTCACCCGGCGCGGCGCCCACTCGATCGACCATGGTGCGCCGCCACCGCGGGTCCTGGCCGAAGCTGAGGACGGCGCCGGCGAGGTCGTAGCGCCGCGGCAGGCCGGCGAACAGCGCCAACGCGTGTTCCTTGCGAGCCGTCGGCTGAACGGGACCCGCCTCATCCATGGCTAGCTCGATTCCGCCTGCAGCAGCGCTGAGGGTGCGGCCCCCGCGAAGCCGGTGATCGCGCGCGCGTAGGCATCCGGATGCGTGACCTGCGGGTCGTGGGCCGTCCCCGGAATCGGCTCGGCGCTCGCCCCCGGCATCGTGGCGACGATCCGGTCGACGATGCGCTTGAAGAAGGGCGGCCGGCGGTCGCCGTAGGTCACCAGCACCGGCCCTCCGAAGGCGGCGAGCTCCCCGAGCTCGATGTCCATCGCGGCGGGATCGCGGCACTGATCGAGGTAGGTCGGGGCGTTGCCGACGAGCACCTGGCGGTAGCCGTTGTCGAGAGCAGCCCAGCCGCCGGTCGTCCTCGCGACGTGATCGACGTAGTGCCGCGCCCCGGCCTCGAGGTCGTCTTTCTCGAGCAGGGCGGCGACCGTCGTCAGGTCGGCGCGAAGCTCGGCCAGCTCGGGCCATTGCTCCACCTCCCCATCGAGAAGATCGAAGAGCGGTGGCTCATGCACCGCGACGCTGCGCAGCAGCTCCGGACGCGCGGCGCTCAGGCGCAGCGCGATCGAGCCGCCCCACGAGGTCCCGGCGACGTGAGCCGGCGCGAGCCCGAGGGCCTCGATCAGCTCGGCGAGGTCCTCGACGTCCTCCTGGATGCTCCCCTGGCCCGTGGGGCGGGAGCTGCGGCTGTGGCCGCGCCGGTCGTAGGCGACGACGTCGAACGAGCGGCTGAATGCGGGCAGCACGGCGTCCCACACACGGCAGTCGCCCCACGAGCCGTGAACGAGGACAAGCGGCTCGCCGGCGCCGCTGCGCTCGAGATGGATGCCGGTGCCGTTGACCTCGAGAATGGACATTCGCTGGTGCCAGAAAGTAACGTGAGAGCGATGATCCGGTTCAACGGGCCGCTGCGGCTCGCGGTCGCCGTCCTCTTCGTGGCAGTGGGCGTCGGCTTGGTCGGGACAGCTTCCGCGGTCGTTCCTCAAAGCGCGGATGCCAAGCGCAAGTGCGACCCGCGTTACCCGTACGACCCGCCTCACTTCTCGCACCGCGTCCTCAAGATCAACCACAGGTGGGCGGACTCGCACACCGGCATGTCCCGGTCGGATGCCCGGGAGCTGGTCAAGGTCGTCTGGAAGAAGCTCTACAAGCGCTGCCACCACCAGCCCCTCACCCGGCACCAGCTCCGGTACCGGATCGACGGCAACCTGCGCCAGATCGCCGACGACTCGGGCTTCATCCCGGCCGCCCGCAGCCCGACGGGCCTGCACGCCAAGGGCCTTCTGCAGATGATCGACCCGGTCTTCGGCCACTGGCACGTCCCCGGCTACAAGCGCGTCTACCACCCTCTCGACGACCTGCTCGCCGCGATCAACATCCAGCTCAACGCCCGGACCGTGGTCAGCGTCGTCGACAACGGCTACGTCTACCCGCACAACGTCCTGAACGGCCGCCACCACGGCTGGGGCTTTCACGGCGGCGACAACCCTTATAAGCCGTTTCGCTGATCGCGGCGGCCTTCAGCGCGACGGCACTACCTTGACGTCTTGAAGGTCCGGTCCTCGCCGGCAGTGTGTCCATTCGTCGCGACCAACCGAAAGTGGTACCGCGTCTTGTGTGACAGGCTCTTGAGGGTGATCGAGACGGCGTGGGTCGTGAAGCCCGATCCAGCGTTGAAGTGGCCCGCCTTCTTGCCGTATTTCGCGGTTCGCCCGAACTCGACGAAACCGTGAGTGGGCAGGCCGTTGGGTGTGACCGCGGCGCGCACGGTTGCCCGCGAACTCCCAACGTTGTGGGCTTTCCCGCTGTCGACGATCGGCAGCGCGGAGCCGAACTCGTCCGCACCGATGTCTGGCGCGGAGCCGCGGATTCTCGGGCCGCCGTCGATGTCGGTTTCGAAGAGGATCGATGGGTCGGAGAGGCCTTTGTTGATCGTGCTCGCCGAGCTCGAAAGCTCATGGAAGCCGTCACCGGGCGCCAGCGCGGCCGTATCAGCCGGCGGAATGGTTCCGATGAACGCTTCGCTCGGGCCCCCGTCCATGACCGTCGCCCCCATGCAGTGGCTGAAGGTCATGGTCACACTGGCGCCGGTCGAGGCGGGGTTGGCGTCATGGAAGCCGTCGGTGGCGAGCGTGTTCAGGCAGTTGATGTCCACCTTGTCGCCGGGGACGCCGGCCGGCGCCTGGGCCACAACCTGACCGAGGACTGTGTCGTTGACGAGGTAGGAGGACGTACCGGGCGAGCCATACGCCGACCCGAAGTAGGAACGCATCGCGATGCCGTCCGGACGATGGTTCAGGACGCTGTTGTAGAGGTGCGCCCCGTTCCGCATCTGCACCGCGCCGTTGGCGCCACCCGTAGCCACGTCGTAGGCGCTGGCCCCGCCGTCGACGACCAACGCGTACGTCTCCGGCTTGGACGTGCTGGTGCCGTCGAGCTCCAGATGACGGATCCTGCCGGCCCCGCCGATGGCCATGGTGATGCAGGTGGCGCTGCTGCCGATGATCCGTGGTCGCGGGCGGCCCGCGACGCCGTGGAGATAGCGGTCGTTCACGTCCAGGCCGATATCCCCAGCGTTCGCGCCCGTGAACGGGCTCGTGCATGCGTCGGGCGTCGTTGCGGCCACGTGGTAGTTGCCCTGCGCGAGGACGACGTCGTCGCCCGGCTGGGAAAGCTCGACAGCGTGCGCGAGCGAGCACGGCGCCGACTGCGGGCAGTGAGCCGCCGACTTGGCGCCGTCGGGCGAGGCGTGCCACGTATCGGCCTGAACGAGCGCGGGCGTCGCGCAACAGCCGATCGCGGCCCCTACCACTACTCCCATCCACCGCACCGGGCGACTATACGCCCGGGCGGTGGGGATCGGTCATCTAGGCCTGCGGGTACTCGTCGTGGCGCCGGAACCAGAGCTCCGGTGGATCTCCTTCGTGCCGGCCCCGGGGCGCGCGGTCGAAGACACCGTAGTAGACCATCAGCGGCTCGAGACCCCGAGCCGTGGTCGAGTACGTCAGGTGGACGACCCCGTCGGAGAGCGCGAACGCGGTCAGGCCGGGGCCTTCCTGGAGGAAGCCGGCCGGGTCCGTGCCGCAGTCCGCGGCGATCGTCGGGATCGGCGGCGGCGTGCCGTCCGCGAGCATGGCGCTCACCTCGTCCTCGGTGTGCGAGCGCCCGAAGTCGAAGTTGAAGTCGCTCTCGTGGCTGGAGGCCCAGTTGAAACTCCAGCCCATCCGCTCCCGGTAGGCCAGCAGCTTCTCCAGCGGCGCACGTGAGATGCAGATCATCGTCACGTCCCGGGCGGCCAGATGAGCGAGCACTCCGTTGAAGCTGTCGGCGATCGAAGAGCAGACCGGACAGCCGGCCTCGTACTCGGGTCCGAACATGAAGTTGTAGACGACCAGCTGCGAACGACCGTCGAACAGCTCGGCGAGCGACTTCGCCCCTGCCTCGGTGTCGAAGCCGTAGTCCTTCTCGACCGGAACCCATGGGAGGTCGAGCCGCGCACGGGCCAGCTCCTCGTTGAGCCTTGTGAGCTCCTTTTCGCGCACGAGCAACTCGTCGCGCTGCTTCTGCCATTCCTCACGGGTTGCGGTCTTGTGCTCGGCCATTGCCGCTCCTCTCGGTTCTGTCGGGTAAGGCGGAGATTATAGTTAGGCGAATGACTAACAGTGTTTTCAAGGCGCTCGCGCATCCGGTCCGGCGGGACATCGTCGAGCGCCTCAGCGCCGGGTCGGCGACGGTCGGCGAGGCGACCCGTGGCCTCGGCGTCTCCAAGCCGACGATCTCGGGTCACGTCCGGATGCTCGAGGAGGCGGGAGTGGTGACGCGGGTGATCGACGGGAGGACGCATCGTCTGGCGCTCCAGCCCGAGACGCTTGCCGACGCTGCGGATTGGATAGCGGCCCAGCGAGCTCGCTGGGAGCGCCTCTTCGACGTCGTCGGCGAGTATCTGGAGGAGCGAAAGGAGCTCGGATGACCGAACGCCATGGCCACGTGCTGAGAATCGAGCGCACCTTTGAGGCTCCTGCGACGGCTGTGTTCGACGCTTGGACGAATGAGGAGGTGCTCCGCGGTTGGTTCCACGCAGATCCGGACTGGGAGACGCCGACGGCCGACGTGGACCTGCGTGTCGGCGGCAAGCTCCGCATCGTGATGCGCGATCCCGAGGCCGGGGAGGACCATGGGGCAAGTGGCGAGTACAGGGTCGTCGACCGTCCGCATCGGCTGACCTTCACCTGGAGCTGGGACCGCCACGACACCGAGGTGCAGCTGATCGAGCTCGAATTCACGGAGCGGGATGGCGCGACCACGGTTCGCATGACCAGCCACGGCATCGCGACCGGAGAGCGTCGCGACGAGCACGAGGAGGGATGGGGCAGGTGCTTCGACAACCTGGATCGGATCCTGGCCGCGTGAGCTCGTCCGGGGTCCGGTCGCGCTAGACCACGCAGCGGTTGCGGACCGTCAGGCGCACCCGAGCGCCCTGGTCGACCAGCCCGACCTTCCTTCGCGAGCCCTGCCAGCAGCTCGGCTGGGTCGACGGGGAAGGCTGCTCGACCCGCGCAAGGACCCGGTAGAGGCCCGGCCCGACCTCGACGGCGAAGCGGCCGTCCTTGGGATGAAGGGTCGCGACGACGTCGTGGCTGGGCAGGCGCTTCACCGTCACCGTGAGGCCAGGACCGGTGTAGAGCGGGGCCGGCGGCGGCGGGACCCGGCAGGGCCCGGCGCACGTGACGTTGCGAACCACGCCCTTGATGGTTCCCGGCGGAGGCGGAGCGTTTCCCCCGGCGAAGGCCGCCGGCACGGCCGCGAGCGCCGCCAACGCCGCCGCAACGAGGGCCGTCCTGCGCATGAATGAAAGGCTACATCGACAGGAGGTAGGAAGTGGGAGCAGTACTGGTCCACGAATTCATGAGCCTCGACGGCGTGATCGACGCGCCCACGTGGACGGCTGAATACGGCTTCGACCCTCGGATGGGGGCGGCCATCGAGGCGGCCACCAAACGTTCGCGAGGCATCCTGCTCGGGCGCGTGACCTACGAGATGTTCGAGCCGGCGTGGTCGACGCGCACCGCGGA
>JAWVFM010000431.1:0-2633 GCA_033856015.1 Solirubrobacterales bacterium | reverse complement strand
TCGGCCACTTCGACGTCTACCGCGGCGAGCCGTTCGAGCGGGCGGTGCGCGATCAGCTGGAGTTCCTCGCTCCTCACCTGAGCCAGACCTGAGGATGCGCCTGCTCCACGTCGTCGGCACGCGGCCGAACTTCGTCAAGATGGCGCCGGTCATCGCGGCGCTTCGCGCCCGCTTCGGCGCCGAGGAGAACGTCGTGGTCCACACGGGCCAGCACTACGACCAGGCGATGTCCGACGTGTTCCTCGAGGAGCTCGGCGTCGGTGCTCCCGACCACCTGCTCGGCGTGGGGTCGGGAAGCCACGCGGTCCAGACCGCGCGGGTCCTCGAGCGCCTCGAGGTGGTCCTGCGCGCCGAGCGCCCCGACCTCGTGCTGGTACCCGGCGACGTCAACTCGACGCTGGCGGCGGCGGTCTGCGCCTCGCGCCTGGGAATGGCGGTGGCGCACGTCGAGTCCGGGCTGCGGAGCTTCGACCGCAGCATGCCCGAGGAGATCAACCGGATCGTCACCGACCACCTCGCCGAACTGCTCTTCCTCCACTCCGAGGAGGCCACGGTGAACCTCTCGGCGGAGGGGGTGCCGGCGGCGCGCATGCACTTCGTCGGCAACACGATGATCGACACGCTCGTCGCGCTCGAGGACAGGTTCCGCGGCCGCGGAACCGCCGCGGCTCTCGGCGTCGAGCCCGGCGGGTTTCTCCTCGTCACCCTGCACCGCCCTGCCCTGGTCGACGGGCCGCTGCTCGACGCTGCCGCCGGCGCGCTCGCCCAGGTCGGCGCCGAGCTCCCGGTCGTCTTTCCAGTCCACCCGCGGACTCGCAAGATGCTGGCTGGAGCGGAGCTCGCCAACGTGCAGCTCGTGGACCCGGTCGGTTACCTCGACTTCCTCTCCCTCGAGGCCGACGCAGGGGCCGTGCTCACGGATTCCGGCGGGATCCAGGAGGAGACGACGTTCCTGGGTGTCCCATGCTTCACGCTGCGCGACAACACCGAGCGCCCCGTGACCGTGCGGGCCGGGACCAACACCCTGCTGGGCCTCGACCCGGAGCGAATCGCCGAGATTCCCGCCCTGCTCGCGTCCCGCGACCGAAACCCTTCACCGCAACCTCCGCCGAAATGGGACGGGCGAGCCGCCGAGCGGATCGCCGACGTCGTCGCTGGTTGGTAGCTTGGCGCCGTGCCGCTTCCGAGCCTGATTCCTCGCGACCGGGTCTTCTTCGACCTCTTTCACCAGGCCGGGCAGAACACCGTGCGCGCGGCTCGACTCCTCCAGGAGATGCTCCGGAACTGGCCGGACTCGGCTGACCTGTCGCGCGAGATCCTCCTCGCCGAACAGGAGGGCGACAAGATCACCCACGACATCATCCGGCGGCTCAACACGACGTTCGTCACGCCGCTCGACCGCGAGGACATCTTCGGCCTCGCCGGCCAGGTCGACGACATCGTGGACTACATCGAGGAGACGGCGGACTTCCTCGGCCTCTACAAGATCGAGGCGCCCATGGAGCAGTCCCTCGCGCTGGCCGACGTGCTCGTGAAGTCCTGCGAGGAGCTCGCCCAGGCGCTCTCCAAGCTGCGCGGCTTCAAGGGGCTGGAGGACCACTGGATCGCGATCCACAGCCTGGAGAACGATGGCGACCGGCTGTCGCGCGACGCGGTCGCGTCGCTGTTCGCCAACGGCATCGATCCGATGGTGGTGATCCGCTGGAAGGACATCTTCGCGGTCCTCGAGCGCGCCATCGACGCCACCGAGACGGCTGCCCACATCCTCGAAGGCATCGTCATCAAGAACGCCTGAGAAGCCGGGAGCCCGATGCACGACAACGTCGTCCTGGTCATCGTCGTGGCCACCGCGCTGGCCTTCGACTTCACCAACGGCTTCCACGACACGGCAAACGTCGTGGCCACGTCGATCTCCACGCGGGCGATGTCGCCGAGGCTCGCCATCGCCTTCGCCTCGGCGCTCAACTTCGTCGGGGCGTTCCTGTCGCTCGCGGTCGCGGCGACGGTGGCGAACGACGTCGTCGCGGCTGACGTCATCACCCCGACCATCATCTTCTCCGGCCTGATCGGAGCGACGACGTGGAATCTCGTGACTTGGTACTTCGGGCTGCCCTCGAGCTCGTCGCACGCGCTGATCGGGGGCGTCGTGGGGGCCGCGTTCGCAGCCGCCGGCGCACACGCGGTGCTCGGCGACGGCCTCCTCGGCAAGGTCCTGATTCCGGCTCTCGTCGCACCGGTGCTGGCCTTCGGCGTCGGCCTTGCCGGGATCGTCGTCTGCTACCGCGTTCTCGGCAGCCAGCGACCCGGGCCGGTGACGCGCGGCTTCCGCCTCGGGCAGATCCTGTCGGGCGGGCTCCTGGCGCTGGCCCACGGCACCAACGACGCCCAGAAGACGATGGGCGTCATCACCCTCGCGCTGGTGGCGAACGGCAACATCGCCGCCGACAACTTCCACGTCCCGTCCTGGGTCGTGATCGCCTCCGCGAGCGCGATCGCCCTCGGGACCTACTCCGGCGGCTGGCGCATCATCCGCACGATGGGCACCCGAATCATCAAGATGGACCCCGCTCAGGGGTTCTCGGCGCAGGGGGCAGGCGCGGCGGTGATCCTCGCCTCGTCGCACTTCGGCTTCC
>JAWVFM010000430.1:0-3675 GCA_033856015.1 Solirubrobacterales bacterium | reverse complement strand
TCGCGCTCGAACGCGCTGCGCGCCGCGGCGGCCGGGAAGTGGACCCGGTACCAGTCCTCGCCGAAGTAGTAGTAGTAATCGAAGTAGTGGACCTCCTTCATCGTCGCGGGCAGCACGAAGGGGTGGTCGGCGAGCCAGGCCTGCAGGCTGGTCGTGCCGCTCTTGGCTGCGCCGATCAGCAGGTAGTCCGGGAGCATCCTCCCGCGACCCTTCCCGCGCCCCGCCGCGACCCGCAGCCGGCTGTAGGCGAGCTGGAGGTGATCGAACGCGGCGCGCGGCATGGCGCGCCGGAGCGAGCGGTTGACCCTTCGCTGCCACCTCTGGTCGTCCCGCGGGCTCATGCCTTCAGGACGACGAACCGCGGACCGTGGCGCACGCTGCGATCGTAGCCGCTCTTTCGTGCCACGTTTTCCCCGCACGTCGGGCTCTCGGCTAGTGTCGCGCCATGAACGGGCGCTCGGAAGCAGGACGACGATGAGGCCGACGGTCCTGGCCGGGATGCTGTGCGTGGCTCTGACCGGAGTGGGCGTCGCGGTGGCCGCGACGTCCGGGAGCTCGACCGCCCCGAGCGGCGGCGCCGCGGCGCGGCAGGCGCGCGCGACCAGCGGCGGAAGCCAGGCCACGTGCTCGCCGAATCCCTGCCAGGCGGGCGCCTACGACGGCAACCACTCGGTGGTCGTCGACGACGGCGCCGGCAAGAAGGTGACCCGCTCGTTCGCCATCTACCGGCCCAAGGGCCTGACGAACTCGGCCACCAACCGTGCGCCGCTGGTCGTCGACATCAACGACGGCGGCTGGCAGAACCTCGCGGTGCAGAACCGCTTCGTCCTCGTGATCATCCCGAACGACGCCCACTGCACGACCAACGCCGGCGGCCAGGCCAACTGCCAGTACGCGACGCTGACGACGAACCCCGACCCGAGCTCGGTCGGCCCGCACAACTGCGGGCTGAGCGGCACCGGCGCCTGCGACGACGTGCCGTGGATCAAGGCGGTGGTCGACGCCGTCGCCTGCTCGGGCGCCAGCCCCTGCCAGAACGTCGACACGAGCAAGATCTACGCCTCGGGGAGCTCCAAGGGCGCCACGATGACCCAGGATCTGATGTGCGACACGCGCACCTCGACGATGTTCGCCGGATATCAGGCGATCAGCAGCCCGATGATCTCGCCGTCGGTCAACAACGACCCCTCGGCGCTCCCGCACTGCCCGGCGGTGCTCGGCAAGAGCCCGAACGTGAACTTCTCGGCGCAGTGGATCTTCGGCGACCAGGACCCGATCTGGAAGAACAGCTGCCCGTCGCACGTGTCCTGCCTGGAGACGGGCTTCACCGACGCGAAGAACCGCTGGAACTTCGGCGTCGCCCAGATGGCCGGCGACAAGGGCTTCGGACAGCGCGTGATCGGCGCCGCCGCGGGCTGCTCCAGCACGCCCGCCACCACGCAGGTGTCGGCGCACCTGATCAGGAAGCTCTACCAGCCGTGCACGGCGCCGGGTGTCGCGATGAGCTACTTCAAGGTGGTCGGCGGGGGCCACGGGCGGCCCGGGGTCGACGGCGTCGACGGCTTCGATTCGAGCGCGGAGAGCTGGAGCTTCTGGGCCTCGCACCCCGCGGGCGTCACGACCCCCCCGCCACCGGTGACCACGCCGACCACGACCACCCCCACGACGCCCGGCACGGGCGACATCACGGCTCCGGCGGTCACCATCACCAGCCCGCGGTCGCACCAGTCGATCAGGCTGAGGTCGAAGGGGAAGCGCAGGACGATCCGCTTCGCGGGCAAGGCGAAGGACGCCTCCGGCGTCAGGACCGTGGCGCTGTCGCTGCAGAAGGTCGGGTCCGGGCACGCTCGCTGTCGCTGGCTGGATCCCAAGCGGGGGCTCGTCACGCGCAGCTGTGCCAAGCCGGTGCTGCTGAAGGCCAAGCTGGGCAAGCACGGGACGTGGACGTATCGCGTTCCCCGCGCCATCCGGCTCCCGGCCGGCCGCTATCGCCTGCGATCGGTCGGCACGGACCGTGCGGGCGTCACCGGCAACACCGCGTCGGCGACCAAACGGGCGGTGTCCTTCAAGCTCAGATGACGCACCCGATCCAAGGTATCCTGGGGGTCCGCGCGCCTACGGAAGGCAGTGCGGAGCGGGCAGTTGACCGCTAGCATTCCGTCGGGTAAAGAGAGGCTCGAACCCGACGGAGCGCGTCACGGCGAACAGGAACCGAAATCGGGTGCGTAAGCGACATGGACGTCACTGCTGAGCATCAGGACCAAGAGCTGGTCTTCCCCGCCTCGTCGGGGCAGCGACGGCTGTGGCTGCTCAACCGGCTGGGGCACGACGGGACCGCGTACACGATCCCGTTCGTCGCTCGCGTGGCCGGCCCGCTGCTGGTCCCTGCGCTGGAGGCGGCGCTGGCGGCGCTCGTCGATCGGCACGAGGTTCTCAGGACGACGTTCTTCGTCGAGGGCGACGAGGTCTATCAGCGCGTGTCCCCCGCGGGACCCGTCCGGATCGACATGGTCGACACGTCGGGCGCGGACTCGCCGCTCGCGGCGGCGCGCGAGGTCGCGGCGAAGCTGCTGGCCAGGCCGTTCGACCTCGAGAGCGGGCCGCTCCTGCGCGTCGGCCTCGTCGCGATGGGTCCCGAGGAGCATCTGCTGATCCTGGCGCTGCACCACTGCGCCGCCGACGGATGGTCGATGGGCGTGCTCAAGCGCGATCTCGGCGAGCTCTACACGGCCGAGGTCGAGCAGCGCGCGGCCGCCCTGCCGGAGTTGACCGTGCAGTACGGCGACTACGCCGAGTGGGAGCGCCAGATGCTGCGCAGCGCGCGCATGGAGGAGGGCCTTGCGCACTGGCGCCGGGTGCTGGAGGGGGCGCCACCGCTGCTGGAGCTGTCGACGGATCGCCCGCGGCCGGCGGAGCAGTCGGCGCGCGGCGCCCGCCGCAGGCTCGAGTTTCCAGGGCCGACCCTGGCGCGCCTGAAGGCGCTCGGTCAGGAGCACGACGCGACGCTGTTCATGACTCTCCTGGCCGGGTTCGCAGCCGTGCTCGCCCGCCACACCGACCAGGACACGATCATGGTCGGCACGCCGGTGGCCGGGCGCAACCGCGTCGAGCTCGAGGACCTCATCGGGTTCTTCACCAACACCCTGGCGCTGCGCACCGACCTCGGCGACGATCCCACGTTCTCTGAGCTGCTGCGGCAGGTCCGCGACGCGACCCTCGAAGCGTGGGCCCACCAGGACGTGCCGTTCGAGAAGCTCGTCGCCGAGCTGAACCCGACCCGCAGCCTGAGCCACGCGCCGATCTTCCAGACCCTGTTCGCCCTCAACCATGCGGGTGGAAGCCCGATGCTGCTGGCGGGCGTCGACCTGGAGGTCCTCGAGCTCGACCGCGGCACCGCGAAGTTCGACCTGTCGCTGGTCGTCCTCGAGCGCGACGACGGCCTGACGCTGTCGTGCGAGTACGCGACCGACCTCTTCGACGCCGACACGATCGACGGCATCCTCAGTCGCTACCGGGTCCTCCTGGAGGCCGTCACCGCCGACCCCCGGTGCCGGGTCAGCGAGCTGCCGCTGATGACCGAGGACGAGCGCGGCCAGGCGCTGGCGCTCGCGCGCACGGCGACCGCCGAGGCGCCGGTCGACTGCCTGCATCACCTGTTCGCCCGGCAGGTGGAGC
>JAWVFM010000429.1:0-5369 GCA_033856015.1 Solirubrobacterales bacterium | reverse complement strand
CCGGCCAGAAGCTTCGGCTTGGGAGTGAAAACTCGACCCCCCTCTCAACCGATGAGCAAACCGGGCCACCGCGCCACGCACGAGACTCGAACGAACCGACAGGATTACGTCGCCGGCATGCCGGCCGCGGGTAGCGTGGTCGACCAGGCAGCGAACCTCGCGGTCACCATCGTCCCGGTCGGGCTGATCGGGCTCGCGATCCAGCAGTCCTGGGGAACGCTCCTGGCCTGGCAGGACATCCTGATCTTCTTCGCCACGATCATCCCATTCGGCTTCGGGGTCACGGTCGGCTTCCACCGGCTGTTCACGCACCGCTCCTTCAAGACCAGCCGGACGATGCGCTTCGTCTGGGCCGCTTTTGGCTCGATGGCGCTCGAGGGCCCGGTGATCGAGTGGGTCGCATACCACCGCCGCCACCACCGCTTCTCGGACGCCCAGGGCGATCCGCACAGCCCGCACGTGGGCCACGGAAGCGGGCTGCTCGGCGCGCTCCGCGGGCTCTTCTACGCCCACGTCGGCTGGGTTCTGTTCAGCGACGAGCCCGCCGAGGAGGACCGCTACGCCCCCGACCTGATCGCCGACCCGGTCGTGCGCTTCGTCGATCGCACCTTCGTCTTCTGGGCGCTCCTCGGGCTCGCGCTGCCGTTCGGGCTCGGCGTCGCGCTCACCGGAACGGTCACCGGCGGCCTGCTGGGGCTGCTCTGGGGCGGGGCCGTGCGCATCTTCGTGCTCCACCACATCACGTTCTGCATCAACTCCCTCTGTCACTTCTTCGGCCGCCGCGACTACGAGACCGGCGACGAGTCCCGAAACCTCGCGTGGCTTGCGCCGCTCAGCTTCGGCGAGGCCTGGCACAACACCCACCACGCCTTCCCGACATCGGCGCGGCACGGCCTCGGCCGCGGTGAGCTCGATCCTTCGGGCCGCCTGATCGACATCATGGAGCGCCTCGGCCTGGTCTGGGACGTCGTGCGGATCAACCCGGAGCGACTCGCCGCCAAGGTCGTCGTCTAAGCCGTGCTCCTGCTCGGGCTGGCGTGCGCCGTGGCCGCCTCCGTCGCCTTCAACGTCGGCATCGTCCTGCAGGCAGCGGATGCGCGACAGGCGCCACAGGCGCAGGACCTCCGCCTCTCGCTGATCGCGAACCTGGCCCGGCGCCGGCGCTGGATCGCGGGCTTCCTGCTGGGCGGCGTCGGGTTCGGGCTCCAGGTCCTCGCGCTGTCGCTTGCGCCGTTCGTCGTCGTGCAGCCGGCCCTTGCGGCCGGCCTCCTCCTGGTGCTCTTCCTGGGCGTGAGGATGCTCGGCGAGCGCGTTGGGATGGCGGAGGTCGCCGGCGTCCTCGGGATCACCGCAGGCATCGCCCTCCTCGCCTGGGGAACGCCTGCCGGAACGGAGACCGTGAGCAGCACTCCCGCCGTGATCTCGATCATCGGCGCGATGACCCTGATCTCGATCGTCCCCTTCGCGCTGCGCGGGCGCGGGCGCCTGGACTCGGCAACCTTCGTGATCGTCGCCTCCGCGCTCGCCTTCGGCGCCGGGAACGTCGCCACGAAGCTTGTCAGCGACCAGGTCGACGCGGGAGCCTTCATGGCGGCCGGCCTCTGGCTCGCCGTCGCTGCCGGCACCGGCGTGATCGCCCTCACCACGGAGATGACGGCGCTGCGCCGCCGCCCCGCGACGTTCGTCGTGCCGGTCTCGTTCGCGATCCAGACCTTCCTGCCGGTGCTTCTGGAGCCGCTCTACCTGAGCGAGCGCTGGGGTGCCGCGGCGCTGGACGGAGCGCCGCTCATCGCCGGGCTGCTGATGGTGGGTGCCGGCGCGGTCGCCGTGGCCAGGACCCGCGCCGTGAGCACCCTGATCGCCGGCTGACCGGGGCCTCGGCAGGCTCTATCTAGGAGGCGATGCCCGCCTCGCGGCAGCTCGCCTGAATGGCGCGCGCCACGGGGTCGGTGAGCGCCGCGTGGCTGGCGCAGGCGTGCCTGGCGCGGACGCCGCAGAGGTTCAGCTCCTGCGCCCCCATGACCCCGGCGACCATTGCGCGGATGCAGCCGGCGCCGGGCGCGGGCCTCGAGGTTCCGGCGGTGGCGGCGACGAGGACGACGATGGCGATCACGGTGGCGAGGCCAACTCCGATCGCCACGAGCCGCTCGCGCCTGGTGAGCCTGCGCAGGGGTGTGTTCACCCGCCCCCAATGTCCCTCCATCGGCATGCGAATCGCCAGGTTAGCGGCGTGCCGGCGCCGCCTCCTCGACAGGTTGGAGAAAACTTTGCGGCGATCTTTAGACATTTGTACGTAGCGACCGGTCCCTGCCGTCGGCAGTCTTTCCCCCGCCAAGCCACGGGCTGGTGACTGGTGCGTGAGCCGTTGCGCTCGAGCCCGGGTCTGTGCCCTCGAAGAGAAAGGAACACTCGGGTATGCATTGGTTGAGTCCCGGTGACAACGCATGGCAGATGACGGCGGCGACGTTCGTCGGCCTGATGAGCGTGCCTGGTCTCGTCGTCCTCTACGGCGGCGTGATGCAGAAGAGATGGTCGGTGAACTCCATGATGATGGCGTTCATCGCGTTCGCCCTCGTGCTGGTCGCGTGGGTGCTCTACGGCTTCAAGATGGGCTTCGGGGCACCGATCCACATCCTCGGGGCGGGCGGCGCCACGTTCTTCGGAAACTTCCTCGGGAAGCCGGGGCCGGTGCTGGACAGCTCCTCGCTTCTGCACCAGGGGACGATTCCCCTGCTCGGAAGCGTCGGGAAGCTCGCGTTCCCGCAGTCGTCGCTGATCTATTTCCAGTTCGTGTTCGCGGCGATCACGCCGATCCTGATGCTTGGTTCCGTCCTCGGGCGGATCAACTTCAAGGCGTGGATCCCGTTCGTCGTGCTCTGGTCGAGCCTGATCTACACCGTCAACGCCTTCCTGATCTGGGGTGGCGGCTACTTCGCCCAGCACGGCGCGCTCGACTTCTCGGGCGGCTACGTCATCCACCTCGCGGCCGGCGTCTCCGGCTTCGTGGCGGCGGCGGTGATCGGGCCGAGGCTGCAGCGAGACCGCGAGGTCGACGCGCCGAACAACCTGGCCATGGTGGCCGTCGGCGCCGGCCTCCTCTGGCTCGGCTGGAACGGGTTCAACGGCGGCGACCCCTACCTGGCGAACGCCGACGCATCCGCGGCGGTTCTGAACACGAACCTCTGCACGGCGGTCGCATTCCTCAGCTGGGTCGCGCTCGACTACGCCACGGGACGCAAGCCGAGCCTGATCGGGTCGGTCAACGGCATGATCACCGGCCTGGTGGCCATCACTCCGGCGGCCGGCTTCGTCAACGGCTGGGGAGCGATGGCGATCGGGGTGATCGGTGCGGCGATCGTGTACCTGGCGCTCAACTACCTGAGCCGCATGGCGCCGTTTCGCAACGTCGACGACACCCTCGGCGTGGTGTACACGCACGGGTTCGCCGGGTTGACCGGCGGCCTGCTGACCGGGGTCTTCGCCAACTCGGCGATGGCCACCGCGTTCGGCGTGTCGGCGAACGGCCTGATCTCGGGCGGGGGGTTCACCCTGCTCAAGTGGCAGCTCCTGACCGCCCTCTGGGTAATCGTGTTCTGCGCGGCGGGGACATGGGTGCTCCTGCGACTGCTGAAGCTGTTCGTCCCGCTGCGGATGAACGAGGCGGACATGGAGCAGGGCGACATCGCGGTCCACGGCCACGAGGTCTACCCCTCCGACGTTCCGTCCCTGGCGAGCCCAGGGGCCTGAACGGGCACAACTGCATCCGGCGCGAGCTGGGCTTCGGCTCAGCTCGCGCTCGGGTGTGGTGAGCCCTCCGCGTAGGCGTAGGCGCGAGCGGCGCCGCGCAGCACCTCGATCATCGCCGCCACAGCCGGAGCCAGCGCGCCACGGCGAGTCCCCGCGAGGACGGTCCTGACCGGCCCACCCGTGCCGAGCGAGCGAATGACGATGTCCGAGCGGACGGTCGAGAGCGCCAACCGGGGGATGAGCGCGACGCCGACGCCGGCCGCGACCAGTCCCTGGACCGTCTGGAAGTCGTCGCTTTCGAACGACACGGCGGGCTCGAAGCCGGCAGCAAGACACGAGCGGACCACGTGCCGCGCGCAGGGACTGGTCTCCGAGGTCTGGATCCAAGCCTCGTCCCGGAGGTCCGCGAGCCGCACCCTGCGCTTCTCCGCCAGGCGGTGGCCGACCGGGAGCGCGAGGCGCATCGGGTCCTCGAGCAGCTCGACGCGCTGCGCTCCCGACACGAGCGGGCGTCCCACGCCGGGAAACTCGAACAGCAGGCCCAGATCGATCTCACCCGCCCGCAGTCGCGGCGCGATCTCCTCGGGCTCCCCCTCCGCAAGGCTCAGCTTGACGTTCGGTTGAGAGGCCCGAAAGGTCGCGACGGCGAGCGGCACGAGCGTCGCCCCCGCGGTCGGGAACGAGGCGATTCGCAGCCGCCCGCCGCGTCCCTCCGCGATCGCCGTCACCTCGTCCTCGGCCGCCTCGAGGCGCGAGAGGATGCCGTCGGCGTGCTCGATCAACGCCGCCCCCGCGGCCGTCGGCGCGACGCCGCTGCGGCCGCGCTCGAGCAGCGCGGTGCCCGCCTCCCGCTCGAGGGCGGCGACGGCCTGGGAGACCGCCGACTGCGTGTAGTTCAGCGAGTCCGCGGCCGCCGAGAAGGAGCCGCTCGCGGCGACCTGGCGCAGGATCTTGAGGCGGGGGACGCTTAGCATTAGGAGCGCTGATTTAAGAGCTAAGTAATAGTACTTGCGCTAATGGACAAGTCAAGCAAACATGGGCTCATCACCAAGCTTCAGCCCACCCACCCAGCTTCAACACGGAGGTAAGCCAATGTCCGCAAAGATCATCATTTCCTACGACGGCACCGACAACGACCGCGACGCGCTCGTGCTCGGCAACGCGTTGGCCGCGGGGGGCGCAGAGTTGGCCCTGGCCTACGTGACCCACTCCGCTCCCGACGGGGACGAGCAGTCACGAGCCGAGGAGATGCTTCGCAGCGGCGCGCTCTCGATCGACAGGCCGGACATGGCCCGCCACGTCGCACTCAACGCGTCCACCCCGGACGGCCTGCAGGCACTCGCTGTTCGCGAGGGCGCCGATGTCGTCGTCTTCGGCTCCGAGTACCGCACGGCGCCCGGCTCCGTCTCGGCCGGAACGTCGGCGCAGCGCCTCCTGAACGGTGCTCCGTTCGCGGTGGCGATTGCCCCGGTCCGCCTCCACGCTTCGAGCGCCTTCAGCATCGGCCGTGTCGGCGTCCTCGCCGAGCCCGGCGACGATGCCCCGGGCGAGACCGCCCGCGGCATCGCGGGGGCCCTCGGCGCCTCGGTGGTCGAGCCCGGCAACGGCGCGATCGACCTGCT
>JAWVFM010000428.1:0-4495 GCA_033856015.1 Solirubrobacterales bacterium | reverse complement strand
TCTGCAGCTCGAGGCTGCGGGCGATCTCGACCATCGCGCCGACCATGCGCTTGTCGATCTCGCTGTTGATGATGCCGCGGACGAACTCGCCGTCGATCTTCAGGAGGTCGACCTGGAAGTGCTTCAGGTAGTAGAAGGAGCCGAAGCCGGCCCCGAAGTCGTCAAGCGCGAAGCGGCAGCCCAGCTCGCGCACGGTGGTCGCGAGCCGTCGGGCCTCGTCCATGTTGGCGACCACGGTTGTCTCAGTGATCTCGAAGATGAGGTTGGCCGGGTCGATCGAGGTCTCCACGACAGCGCGCTCGATCGTGGTCGGCAGCCGCGGGTCGGCCATCGAGCGGCCCGACAGGTTCACCTCGCAGACCAGCTCCTTGCCGGCCGCGTTCTGCCTGGCCACGAGGCGCGCGGCCTGCATGACCATCCAGGCGTCGATGTCCTCGATCAGGCCGAAGCGCTCGGCGACCGGCAGCCACGCCCCGGGAAGGACGATCGAGCCGTCCTCGTCGGTCATCCGGACGAGCAGCTCCACGCGCTGGGGCCCTGAATCGCCAAGCGGCACGATGGGCTGCGCGTAGACCTTCAGCAGCTCCTCGTCGAGCGCCCGGCGAATGCGGTCCGTCCAGACGAATCCAGCGCGCTCGCGGCTTGGCCGGGTCGCGTCGCGCACGTAGACGGCGACGCCGTTGCGGCCCACCGACTTTGCCTCGTACATCGCCATGTCGGCCTCGACCAGCGCCTCGTCGGGGCCAAGCGCGGCGTTGTCGAGGGCGGTGATCCCGATGCTGGTCGTCACGCGGGCGGGCTTCTCCGCCACGATGAACGGCTCGCCGCAGATCAGCTCGCAGAGCTCCTCGGCGATCTCCTGCGCGTGCGCCAGCTCGATGCCGACCAGCAGGACGGCGAACTCGTCGCCGCCCAGCCGCCCGACCACGTCAGTGGAGCGCACGCGCCGGGTGATCCGCCCGGCGACGGAGCGAATCAGCTCATCGCCGGCCCGGTGACCGAGCGAGTCGTTGACGAACTTGAAGTTGTCGATGTCGAGGACGAGGAGCGCTGCCGGGACGCCGTAGCTGGCCGCGTAGGCGATCTGCCGCTCGAGCTCCGCCTCGAAGTGGCGGCGGTTGAAGAGCCCGGTGAGCATGTCGTGGTCGACGAGGTACTGGAGGCGCGACTCGGCGCGCTTGCGCTCGGTGACGTCCTTGAAGGTGATCACGGCCCCCTCGCCCCGGCCGGCGCCGAATGGCGTCGCAACGTACTCGGCCGGGAACGCGACGGCGCCACGGGACATGAAGACGTCTTCGGCGACGAGGCGCTCGACGAGCCGCTCGGGGCTGAGCGGACAATCCGCGGCGGCATGATCGTTGGACCGAGCGTTCCCGTGGACGATCTCGTGGAACATGGCCCCCTCGAGCTCCTCGACCTCGAGGCCGAGCAGCGTGGCGGCCGTTGGATTCGCGAAGAGGATGGCTCCGGAGGCATCGAGGCCGCAGATTCCCTCGCCGGCCGCGTTCAGGATCAGCTCGTTCTGGCGGCCGAGACGTGTGAGCTCGTCCTCGGCACCCTTGCGCTCGATCGCGTACCGGACGGCACGGCCGACCGTGTAGGCGTCGATCCGGCCCTTGACGAGGTAGTCCTGCGCCCCCGCCTGCAGGGTCGCCATGGCGACCGCGTCATCCGCGTCGCCGTTGACCACCACGACCGGCATTCCGGGACATCGCTCCTGGAGGAGCTCCACGCCCGTCGTTCCGGCGCAGTCGGGAAGCGAGGCATCGAGGAGGACGCAGCTGGCGGCGTTCGCCTCGAGCTCGTCAAGCGCGTCGTTCAGGTTCCTGACCGCGACCACGCTGAGGCGTGCCTCGGTGTCCGCATGGATCATCTCCTGCATCGACCGTGCTTCGGCGGCGTCGTCCTCGACCAGGACGACCCTGGCGATGTCGGTCACCGCAGCCCCGCAATCCGGGCGCGAGCGGTCGTCGCCGCGAGCCGCGCTGGCATCCGCGGGCACGTCGAGACAGCCCCAGTCCATTTCAGGCACTCCATGCAACCTAGATGTCGGCTGGGCAGCCAAACACCTTTAGCGGGAGCGGCCTGCGCGCCGGCTCTATCCTTGCCGCCATGGCGACACGCCCGGCAACCGACGCCGACCGGTTCATCGCCCCGCTCGTCGGCCCCGAGGACGAGCGCCGCTTCACGGACTCCGGCATCGAGGTCGATCGCCTCTACGACGCCGACGACGTTGCGCCGGGCCTCGATGAGCGGCTCGGCGAGCCCGGATCGTTTCCGTTCACCCGCGGCATCCACGAGGCGATGTACCGCGACCGCCTCTGGACCATGCGCCAGTACGCAGGCTTCGCGAGCCCCGAGGACACGAACAACCGCTATCGCTACCTGATCGAGCACGGCTCGACCGGCCTCTCGATGGCCTTCGACCTACCGACCCAGCTCGGCCGGGACTCCGACGACCCGCTCTGCGACGGCGAGGTGGGCCGCACGGGCGTCCCGATCGACACGATCGAGGACATGCGGATCTGCTTCGACCAGATCCCCCTCGACGAGGTCTCGACCTCGATGACCATCAACGCGCCGGCCGCCGTCCTCCTGCTCCTCTACGAGCTGGTGGGCGAGGAGCAGGACGTTCCCGCGGAGAAGCTGCGGGGAACGGTTCAGAACGACGTGCTGAAGGAGTACGTGGCGCGGGGCAACTACATCTACCCGCCCGAGGCGACCATGCGCCTCACCACCGACATCTTCGAGTACTGCGCGAAGCGGGTGCCGAAGTGGAACACCATCTCGATCTCCGGCTACCACATCCGCGAGAAGGGCTGCTCGGCCGTCCAGGAGGTGGGCTTCACGCTCGCCAACGCGATCGCCTACGTGGAGGCCGCGCTCGAACGCGGCCTCAGCATCGACGAGTTCGCGCCGCGGCTCGCCTTCTTCTTCAACTGCCACAACAACGTCTTCCAGGAGATCGCCAAGTTCAGAGCCGTCAGGCGCATGTGGGCGCGCATCGTCAAGGAGCGCTTCGGCTCTTCCGAGCCGCGCTCGCAGGCCATCCGGTTCCACACCCAGACGGGCGGGGTGACGCTTCAAGCCCAACAGCCGGAGGTCAACATCATCCGCGTGGCGCTCCAGGGCTTCGCCGCGGTCTGCGGCGGCACGCAGTCGCTGCACACCAACGGGTTCGACGAGGCACTAGCCCTGCCGACGGAGCGCTCGGCGCGAATCGCGCTTCGCACCCAGCAGGTGATCGCGCACGAGTCCGGGGCAGCGGACACCGTGGACCCGTTCGCCGGCTCCTACTTCATCGAGTCGCTGACGGACGAGATCGAGGCCCGCGCGTGGGAGCTCATGGAGAAGGTCGCCGAGCTCGGCGGCTCGGTCAACGCCCTGGACTTCATCCAGCGTGAGATCGAGGAGTCCGCGGCCTCCTACAACGAGCGCTACCGCAGCGGGCAGGACATCATCGTCGGGGTCAACAAGTACGTCACGGACACGATCGACGACGTGGACATCCTCAAGGTGGATCCGGAGTCCGAGCAGCGCCAGAAGGAGCGTCTCGCGAAGTTCAAGGCCAACCGCGACCAGGCCGCCGTCGAGGCACGGCTTGGCGAGCTCCGCGACGTGGCCGCAGGCGACGGCAACCTCCTCCACCCGATCCGGGCGGCTCTCGCCGACAGCGCGTCGCTAGGCGAGGTCTGCGGCGCGATGCGCGAGGTCTTCGGCGAGTACAGGGGCGGAGCGTTCTTCTAGGCGCCACGCCCCGTCGCAGGGCCGGCGGACCTCCACCGCAGGCGGGCTCGTATTGGGGGTATGCATCGCCTCCTCGGCGCCATCTGCGCCCTTTCGCTGATCGGCCTCCCCGCCGGATGCGGAAGCGGAGCCACCTCCCCGCGGCGTAGCAGCGCAGCGCAAGCTGCAGGCCAGACGCACGTCCGCGCGAGGCATCCTCGACCCAATGCGCCGACCACGGGGCCGCCGGTTCATCCGCAGGCGCTGGTGACCGAAGAGACCAGGAACCGCCTCGCCGTCGTTGACCTGCCGAGCGGCCGGGTCACCCGCCGGATCGCCATGCCCGCTGATCCGGAATTCGTCGCTGCGAGCGCCGCGGCCGTCGTGGTCGTCAGCCCGGGCTCCCACACGGTCAGCGTCCTCGATCGCTCGTCGCTCCATGCCATAGCCACCCTGCACAACTTCACCTCGCCCCACATCGCCGAGGTCTCACCTGACGGCACGCTCGCCTACGTCACCGACGACGGCAGCGGCAAGCTCGATGTGATCCGTCTCGCCGACGGCCGGGTCGTCGCGAGGATCCAGGTTGGAGCGCAAGCTCACCACCTGAGCATCTCGCCCGACGGCCGCCGGATCTGGATCGCGCTCGGCGAGTCGGCCAGGACGATCGTGATGGTCGACTGTGCCAACCCGTTGCGGCCGCGGGTGCTTGGCACGTTCGACCCGGGTTTCGCGGTCCATGACCTCTCATTCACGCCCGATGGCCGAC
>JAWVFM010000427.1:0-4382 GCA_033856015.1 Solirubrobacterales bacterium | reverse complement strand
CGGGTGGGCGCTCAACATCTACAACAGCGCGCCCTCGATCGACACGCTGACCAAGCAGCACAAGGGCGCCACGTCCACGATCTACAGCGCCGACGGCAAGCGCCTCGGCGTCATCCACGCGGACACGGTTCGCCAGCCGGTTCCCCAGAAGGACCTCCCCGACGTCCTCAAGCAGGCGACGATCTCGATCGAGGATCGGGGCTTCTACAGCCACGGCGGCATCGACCCCTCGGCGATCATCCGCGCCGGAGTGCAGGACCTGCTCGCCGGCGGCAAGCCCGTGCAGGGTGGCTCGACGATCACGCAGCAGCTCGTCCGCAACCTCTATGTCACGAGCTCGCAGGAGACGATCAAGCGCAAGATCATCGAGGCGCATCTGGCGAACGACCTCGAAGCCCAGCACTCGAAGGATTGGATCCTCGCGAAGTACCTGAACACGGCTCCCTACGGAACCAACAACGGGTCGACCGCCATCGGCGTCCAGGCGGCAGCCCAGACCTACTTTTCTAAGGCGGCGAAGAACCTGACGCTGCCGGAGGCCGCGCTGATCGCCGGCCTACCGCAGGCGCCCTCGCAGTACAACCCGTTCAACGACCCCAACGCGGCGACGCGGCGACGCAACGACGTCCTCCAGGCGATGGAGAGCCAGGGCTACATCACACCGGCGCAGTACGTCCAGGCTGCGCACTCGAGCCTCGGCCTGAACGCGAGCCACAAGTTCGAGAAGGTCAAGGAGCCGCTGATCTTCGACCTCGTCCAGCAGCAGCTGATCGACAAGTACGGCGCCAACACCGTCCGCTATGGCGGTCTGAAGGTCTACACGACGATCCAGCCGGCGCTTCAGGCCGCGGCGCAGAACGCCGTCGACAACTACTGCGGCGTCTGCCTCCCCGGTCCGTCCGGCCCAACCGCCGCTCTCGCTTCCATCGACCCGGCCACGGGCGCGATCGTGGCCCTCGCCTCCTCGTCCAGCTACTCGAGCCAGAACCAGTTCAACCTCGCGGCTCAGGCCCATCGCCAGCCAGGGTCGTCGTTCAAGACCTACGTCCTCACGACCGCGATCAAGCAGGGCATCGACCCGGCGACCACCTACTACAACGGAACCTCGCCGGTCGACCTCTCCTCATCGTGTGGATGCGGCACCTGGATCGTCAACAACGCGGAGCCCGGCGGAGGCACGATGAATCTCGTCGACGCGACGATCAACTCCGTGAACGCCGTGTACGCCCAGCTCGGCCTGGACGTCGGCCCCGACAACTTCGCGCAGACCGCCTACCAGATGGGCATCACCTCGCCGCTCGGCGTGACGCCGAGCCAGGCGCCCTGCAAGACGACCGGTCCCAACTGCTTCATTCCCCCGGCCGACGCGATCGGAGGTCTGTCCGAAGGCATCACGCCGCTGGAACAGGCCGACGGTTACGCGACCCTGGCGAGCGGGGGTGTCCACCATGACGCCACCGCGCTCGGCAAGGTGATCTTCCCCAACGGCAACGTCGACACGCCGGACCAGGGAGGCAACCGGGTGCTCACCCCAGGCCAGGCCTATGACGTCACGAAGATCCTCGAGCAGGTGATCACGTCGGGCACGGGCACGCCGGCGAACATCGGCTGCTACAACGGCATGGCGGGCAAGACCGGGACCTCCGAGGGCCTGTCGGATGCTTGGTTCGCCGGCTACACGCCGCAGTACTCGACGGCTGTCTGGGTTGGCCATCCCAATTCACGCGACTTCACCGGGTTCGGCGGACCTACCGCCGGCCCGATTTGGCGCCAGTACATGACCGCGGCCCAGGGCGGTAGCTGTCAGCAGTTCACGGTACCGACCAGCCTGCCCTCGCTCTCGAGCTTCACCAGCTCCCACACCTCCGCACTGCCCACGAAGTCAACGGCTCCGACAGCTCCGAGCACCACGACCACCCCCGCGACCCACACGCATTCCACCGGCGGCGCGGGAACCGGCAACTACAGCCCCAACCTCTACCAGGGCGGCAACAACGGGATCCAGACGGAACCGACCCCGCCGCCCCCCAGCGGCGGCGGCGGTGGAGGCGGCGGCGGCACCGGCCCAGGCGGCGGCGGCACCGGCCCAGGCTAGACGCGCGGCGGGCGCCCTCGCGCTCGTCGCCCTTGCCGCCTGCGTCGTGCCGCTTGCGGCTCCCGGCACCGGGCTCGTCCCGGGTGCCGCGGCTGGCGCGCCCGGCTGGATTCGCGGGGTCTACGGCTCCGGCTTCGGGCTGGACGGCGCTTCCTACCGCGACTGGCTTTGGGTCGCGCTGGCGGCCTACGCCGGCGTCGTCGTCTTCGCCGACGCGATCGGGCCCCGGACGATTCGCATCGCAGTCCTCGCCGGCGTCGTTGGATTCGCGCTGGCGCCTCCGCTCCTCTCGCTGGACGTCTTCAGCTACATCTCCTACGCCCGGCTCGGCGTCCTTCACGGCCTCAATCCCTACGCGACGGCGCCCGCAGCGATCCCGCACGACGCGGCCGCCATGCGGGTCGAGGACTTTCAGGGCGCGACCAGCGTCTACGGGCCCTTGTTCACGCTCGGCAGCTATCCGCTCGGCCTGATCGGCGTCCCGGCCGCCCTGTGGGCGATGAAGGCGCTGTGCGCCGGCGCGGTCCTCGGCATCGCCTCGCTCGTCGGTCGCCTGGCTGAGCGCCGAGGGATCTCGCCCGCGCGCGCGATTGCGTTCGTCGCCCTCAACCCGCTCGTTCTTGTCCAAGTGGTCGGCGGGCCGCACAACGACGCCTTGATGGTGCTGGCGCTCTGCGGCGGCGTCCTCCTGCTGACCGAAGGCCGCGCCGCAGGGGCCGGAGGCTTCTTCGTGGCCGCGATCGCCGTGAAGGCCTCCGGCGCGTTCGCCGCGCCGTTTGCGCTGATCGGCGCCGGCGGCCAGCGCCTGCGGACCCTGGGCGGAGCGGGCACCGCGGCGCTGGTCCTGGCGGCGGCGGGGCTGGCGGTGTTCGGAACAGACGTCGGGCACGGGCTCCTGGTCGGGCCGGGGGGCCAGACTCACACCAGCTACCACAGCGTTCCTGCGCTGCTCGACCGCTCGCTCGGCCTCGACCTGGGCGTCGCGAAGGCGGTGATGCTGGGCCTGTTCGGCCTCCTCGTAGCCTGGCTCCTTATCTGGACCGCTCGCGGCGCGGATTGGGTGACCGCGGCCGCGTGGTGCGGGGTCGGGCTGCTGATCGCCAGCCCCTACGTGACGCCCTGGTACGTGCTGTGGCCGCTGCCCCTCGTCGCCGTTTCCCGCGACCGCCGGCTCGTCCTGGTCACGCTGGCCCTGTGTGCCTACCAGCTACCGGCTGCGATCCCGGCATGATCCAGGTGGTGGAGGGCGAGTTCGACCTGATCGCAAGGCTTCGTGCCGTCGTCGAGGGGGCCGAGCCACCTGGGGCAGAGCACGCCCGGGTGCGGGTCGCGAGCGGCGACGACGCTGCGGTGACCGTTCCCGCAGGCGCCACGGCCACCTCGGTCGACTCCATTGTCGAAGGCGTCCACTTCCGGCGGGAGACGTTTCCGATGGCGAGCATCGGGCGCAAGGCGATGGCCGCCGCGCTGTCGGACCTCGCGGCGATGGGCGCCGAGCCGGGAGAGGCTTACGTCCAGCTTGGCGTGCCGGCCGACCTCGACACGGCCGGCGCGGAAGAGCTTGCGGAGGGACTTGGCCGTTGCGCCGCGGAGAACGGGATATCCGTCCTCGGGGGCGACGTCAGCCGCGCCCCGGTGCTGTGGATCGGCGTGACCGTGGTCGGCCACGCTGATGAGGCAAGTGACTTCGTCACGCGCGGCGGGGCGCAGGACGGCGACGTTCTCGTCGTCACCGGCGAGCTCGGTGGCGCCCGTGCCGGGCTGGCGCTTCTCGAGCAGCCCGACCTCGCGGAACGGCTTCAGCCGGACGTCGCCGACGCCCTCCGGCGCCGCCAGCTCGAGCCGGTCGCGCGGCTCGACGTGGGCCGCGCGCTGCGCCGAGCCGGGGCCCACGCGATGATCGACGTGAGCGACGGGCTGGCGGGCGACGCACGCCACATTGCTCGGGCCGGCGCGGTCCGAGTCGCGGTCGAGCTCGAGCGTCTACCGCTCGCGGCGGGAGTCGCGGAGGTGGCCGCGGCGCAAGGCGAGGACGCGGCGGGCTTCGCCGCGGCGGCCGGGGAGGATTACGAGTTGCTGGCCGCAGTCGCGGCCGATCGCGTCAACGCGGCGAGGGCCGCGGTCGAGGCTGAGGGCGTGAACCTGACGGCGATCGGACGCGTCGAGCCCGGCTCCGGGCTCGCGCTCATTGATCGTCGTGGTCGCGAGTGTGGAATCGAGGGCTTCGATCAGCTGGGCGCGTCAGGATCTCGCGGCGAGCCTGTTTGATCAGGCTCAGCTTCCGCAG
>JAWVFM010000426.1:0-4755 GCA_033856015.1 Solirubrobacterales bacterium | reverse complement strand
CCGTAGGTGTCGTACGCGCCCCAGCGCGAGAAGGTCTTGTGCGTGGGGCCGTGGAAGTCGGATGAGGCGGTCGCGACCAGGCCGAACTCCTCGCAGAGCTCGAGGCAGTGCTTGGTCTGCTCGGGAGTGTGCGGCGGGTAGAACGTCTCGATCCCGTCGAGCGAGACGTCGCGGACCAGGCTCTCGACGAGGTCGCGGACCTGCTCGGGGTCCTTGACGTCCCAGTAGGGGTGCGCGACGACGGCGACGCCGCCGGCGTCGTGGATGATCCGGACCGCCTCGTCGGCCACCGGCCACTTGCGGGAGACGAACGCCTTCGCTCCGGGCACCAGGTACTCCTCGAAGAACGGGCCCAGGTCGGGCCCTGCGCCGGCCGCCTTCGCGATGTGCGGGCGACCGATCGCATCGGCTGCGCCGGCCTTCTCGACGGCGGCCTCGAAGCTCACGTCGACCCCGTGCTCGTTGAGCTTGGCGATGATCTCCTTGGCTCGGTCGACGCGCTCCTGCTGGGCGTGGTCGCACGCCGGCTGGATCGCCTCGACGTCGACCCAGTAGCCGCAGATGTGGAGGTCCTCCGAGTACTTGTGCACGCAGGACATCTCGACCGCGGGCACGCACTCGATGCCGAGCTCAGCCGCGGTCGCCAGGGCTTCCGGGACCCCGGCCACGCCGTCGTGGTCGGTCAGCGCCATCACGTCGATTCCCGCCTCGGCGGCGGAGCGGACGACGTCAGCTGGAGCGAGCTGGCCGTCGGAAACCGTGGAATGTGATTGCAGGTCGATCAAGTTATGCCCGTGAGGAGCTTTAGCTCCGAAAGCAGCGTGTAAGGGCGGCGAGGCCGCCCGCAAAGTTATTTCTTGACTTGGATTGCGACAATAGCCTTTATGAGAATCTCGGCAAAGGCCGACTACGCCGTGCGCGCCGCGCTCGAGCTGGCTGCCGCTCCGGACGGCGAGCCGATCAAGGGCGAGAAGCTCGCGGAGGCCCAGGAGATCCCGCTCCAGTTCCTGGAGCACATCCTTCTCGAGCTCAAGCACGCCAGGCTCGTGAAGGCTCGTCGGGGGGCCAAGGGCGGCTACTGGCTCGCTCGGCCGGCCGGTGAGATCACGGTCGCGGACGTGATCCGCGCTGTGGAGGGGCCCCTGGCGAACATCCACGAGTCGGCGCCCGAGGAGCTCCGCTACCTGGGCCCGGCGGCACGTCTGCGCGACGTCTGGGTCGCGGTGCGCCACAGCCTTCGGGCGGTGCTGGAGAGCGCGACGCTCGAGGAGCTCGCCGCCGGCAACCTGCCCTGGCGCCTCGACGCGATGCTCTCCGACCCCGAAGCCTGGCTGAAGCGCTAGGCTTTCGCGCGGCTCTTGACCTTGCCGGTCAAGAATGCCAAGAGATGCGCGTGGTCTCCACGCGTGAGGAGGTCAAAACTTGGATCCCGTAGTCGTCTTCTTCGGCCTCGGCATCGGTCTGCTCGTCGGAATGACGGGAATGGGCGGTGCGTCGCTGATGACCCCGTTGCTCATCCTCGTCATCGGCACGCAGCCGGTGACGGCGATCGGCACCGACATCTTCTACGGCGCCATCACCAAGACCGTCGGCGGCTGGGGCCACCTGAAGCGCAAGACGGTCCACCGGGGCATCGCGTTCTGGCTTGCCATCGGCAGCGTGCCGTCGGCGATCGCCGGCGTGTGGGTGATCGAGCGGGTCCAGAACACCTACGGCGAGGACGCCGTCAACCATCTGGTCCTTGGCATGGTCGGAGCCGCGCTCGCTGTGGTCGGCGTCGCCACCCTCATGCGCTCTCTCCTCTTCCGCGACGTCATCCCGGAGCGCGAGGCCATGCACCTCTTCCGCCGCCACAAGATCACGGCGGTCGTGACCGGCGTCATCACCGGCTTCGTCATCGGCCTGACCTCCGCCGGCAGCGGGACCCTGATCGCGATCGTCCTGATTGCCGTGTTCCGCCTCACCCCCACGCGCGTCGTCGGCACCGACGTGTTCCACGCCGCCGTCCTGCTCTGGGCCGCGGCGATCGCGCACATCGTCGGCGGCAACGTGGACTTCGGCCTGGCCGGCAACATCCTGGTCGGCTCGATCCCGGGCGTGATCGTCGGGACACGGCTCGCCCTCAGGGCGCCGCAGGCGCTGCTTCGCAACGCCCTGGGGATCGTGCTCTGCGCTTCGGCAGCCACCCTGCTCCTCAAGCAGAAGCCGCCGGCATCGGTGCTGATCCCGAGCTTTGCGGTGGCCACCCTCTTCGTGCTCGGCCTCCTCGTCTTCCAGCTCAACCTGCATCGCAAGGCGGTCCGCCGCCGCGACGCCGCCGCCGCAGCAGCCTGACGCTCGCCGCATAAGATCGAGCCGTGGGCGCTGACGCAGACCCAGCCGCCGAGCTCGAGGAAGGCCGCGCCGACGGCGTCTTCGAAGGCGGCGGCGTGAAGGGGCTGGCCTTCGTCGGGGCGCTCGCGGCCGCCGAGGAGGAGCTCGGCATCCACGAATGGGTGAACGTCGCCGGAACCTCAGCGGGGGCGATCGTCGCGGCGCTGCTCGTCGCCGGCTACACGCCCGCCCAGCTTCACGAGTACGTCGGCGGCATCGACTACAACCGCTTCGCCGACTACGGGCCGGGAGGACGGATCCTCGGCGGGCTGCGGAACGCGCTGCGGACGCGCGGGCTGGTGCGCGGCAACTACCTGAAGAAGTGGCTCGGCGAGCGCTTGGCGGCTTCGCCGCTCGGCAACGCGAACGCGACCTTCGGCGACGTCCGTCGCGACGACCTGCCATCGGGGCTCTCGCCGGACGAGATCGAGACCATCGGCTATCGCCTGCGCGTGATCGCATCGGACGTGAGCGAGGGCCGGATGCTCGTGCTGCCGCACGACATCGCGCTCTACGAGGACGAGGACGGCAAGCCCCGGCGGCCCGAGGACCTGAGGATCGTCGACGCCGTGCGCATGAGCATGAGCTTTCCGTTCTTCTTCGATCCCGTGGTGCTGCGAAAGGACGGCCGAGAGCACCTGATCGTCGACGGCGGCCTGCTCTCCAACTATCCGATCTGGCTGTTCGACACGCCGAAGCCGGTGAAGCGCCATACGTGGGGGTTCCGCCTCCACCCGGGCGTCGGCGACTACATCCCGCCGTACCAGTCGGTCAAGCGCCCGTTCTGGGAGCCGGCCCTCGCCAGAGCGATGCTGCACGCGACCATGACGGCGTGGGACGAGCGGCTCGAGCTGTCGAGCGCCGTGCGGACGATCAGCATCCCCACCGGGAGCGTTGCGACTCTGAACTTCGCCCTCGGCGAAGCTGATCGGGCCGCCCTGTACAACGGAGGGCACGACGTCGCCAGGGACTTCTTCCGCAGCCTTCCCGAGTATGTGAACCAGCACGGGCGAACGGCCCCGGTCCCGCTGCCGAAGCAGCGATAGGCTGCCCGCAATGGACTTCTCGCTCAGCCCCGAGGTCGAGACCCTTCGCGATCGCATTCGCGGCTTCTGCGAGGAGCACGTCTACCCGCACGAGCTCGAGGCGATGCGGGCCCTCGACTCGGAGGTCACGATGGAGACCCGGGTCGCCTATCCCGAGATCCTCCTGGAGATCCGGGCGAAGGCGCGCGAGGAGGGGCTCTGGAACCTCTTCATCCCCGACGAGCGCTACGGCACCGGGCTCTCGAACCTCGAGTACGGAGTCCTCTGCGAGGAGATGGGACGCAGCCCGGCGATCGCGCCGATGGCGTTCAACTGCTCGGCACCCGACACCGGGAACATGGAGATCCTGGCCGAGCACGGCACCGAGGAGCAGAAGGACCGCTGGCTGCGGCCGCTACTCGACGGCGAGATCCGCAGCTGCTTCTCGATGACCGAACCCGAGGTCTCCGGCTCCGACCCGACGACGCTTCAGACGCGCGCCGTGCTGGACGGCGACGAGTGGGTCATCAACGGCCACAAGTGGTTCACCTCGGGCGCGGTCGGCGCGTCGGTCGCGATCGCCATGGTCGTCACCGACCCCGATGCGCATCAGTACGCGCGGGCGTCGATGATCCTGGTGCCCACCGACAACCCCGGCTTCAACCTGGTGCGTCCCGTGCCCGTGATGGGCCACGACGGAGGGCCCGGCCACTGCGAGATCCTCTACGAGGACTGCCGCGTTCCCGCCTCCAGCCTCCTCGGCCCGCGCCAGGCCGGCTTCGTGATCGCGCAGGACCGGCTCGGCCCCGGGCGCATCCACCACTGCATGCGCGCGATCGGCTCCGCCGAACGGGCGATCGAGATGATGTGCCAGCACGCCGTGACGCGCGAGGCGTTCGGCTCGAAGCTCTCCGAAAAGCAGTTCATCCAGGACTTCGTGGCGAAGTCGCGCATGGAGATCGAGCAGGCCCGCCTGCTGACCCTCTACGCCGCCTGGAAGATGGACACGATGGGCAAGCGCGAGGCGCGGCGGGAGATCTCGATGATCAAGGTGGTCGCCGCGAACGTCGTCATGGACGTGCTCGACCGAGCGATCCAGACGCACGGTTCCCTCGGCATGTCCGACGACACCCCCCTCGCCTCGATGTGGCGCTTCAGCCGGATGCTGCGGATCGCCGATGGGCCCGACGAGGTCCACAAGATGGTCGTTGCGCGGCGCGAGCTGAACCGCTGGGCGCAGCGCGAGGGTGACGGCGCCTCGGCAAACGGCGCCGGCGAGGCCAAGCCGGCCACCGCCACCGCCTGAGCGTCAGCCCAGCCGGCGCTCCGCCGCGTCAGCTCCCTCGGCGAGCTTCAC
>JAWVFM010000425.1:0-2794 GCA_033856015.1 Solirubrobacterales bacterium | reverse complement strand
CTCGCCCTCGGCGACGACCTGCTCCTCCTGCTCGTCGGCCGCGCCGTCACCGTCGCCCTCGGCGCGGACCCCTGAGAGGTCGATGCCGAGCTCCTCGGCTGCGCGGAGGAGCTCGTCGTCCTCCTCGCCCATCTCGATCGCACCCTGGTCGGCGACGAGGTTGATGTCGAGGCCGAGGCTCTGGATCTCCTTGAGGAGCACCTTGAACGACTCGGGGATCGACGGCTCGGGGATGTTCTCCGACTTCACGATGGCCTCGTAGGCCTTGACCCGCCCGACCGTGTCGTCGGACTTGACCGTGAGCATCTCCTGAAGGGTGTACGCGGCGCCGTAGGCCTCGAGGGCCCAGACCTCCATCTCGCCGAAGCGCTGGCCGCCGAACTGCGCCTTGCCGCCCAGCGGCTGCTGGGTGACGAGCGAGTAGGGGCCGGTCGAACGGGCGTGAATCTTGTCGTCGACCAGGTGGAGCAGCTTCAGGATGTACATGCTGCCGACGGTGACCTTGCCCTCGTACGGCTCGCCGGTGCGCCCGTTGTAGAGCTGCACCGTGCCGGAGGCGCGGGTGCCCGGCCTCGCCGACATGTCGATCCCGAGGTCGATGCCGCGATCGGCGTTCTCGTCCTGCCAGCGGACGAGCGCCTCGTCGACGTCCTCGACCCGCGCGCCGTCGAACACGGAGGTGGCGACGTACACGCGGTTGCGATGCTCGCCCTTCTCCTTGTAGGCCTGGTTGCCATCGTCGTACCAGCCGTACGCCGCGGCCCAGCCGAGGTGGTTCACGAGGATCTGGCCGAAGTACATGCGGCTCGGCACGCCGAGCGGGTAGAGGATGACGTCGACCTGGGTCCCGTCCTCCATGAAGGGCATGTCCTCTTCGGGCACGATCTTCGAGATCACGCCCTTGTTGCCGTGGCGCCCGGCGAGCTTGTCGCCCTCCGCGATCTTGCGCTTCGTCGCGACGTAGACGCGCACCAGGCTGTTGACGCCGGGCGGCAGGTCGTCGCCGGCGTCGCGGTCGAACGTGAGGACGTCGATGACGACCCCGCCCTCGCCGTGCGGCACCTTGAGCGACGTGTCGCGGACCTCGCGCGCCTTCTCCTTGAAGATCGCGCGGATCAGCTTCTCCTCCGCGGTCAGCTCGGTCTCGCCCTTCGGCGTGACCTTGCCGACCAGCAGGTCGCCGGAGCTGACCTCGGCGCCGACGCGGACGATGCCGCGCTCGTCGAGGTTGCGCAGCGATTCCTCGGAGCGGTTCGGGATGTCCCTCGAGATCTCCTCGTCGCCGAGCTTCGTCGTGCGGGCGTCGATCTCGTACTCCTCGATGTGAATCGAGGTGAGCTCGTCGTCCTTCACGAGGCGCGCGGAGAGGATGATGGCGTCCTCGAAGTTGTAGCCCTCCCAGGACATGAAGGCGACCGTGCAGTTCTTGCCCAGCGCGATCTCGCCACCCGCCGTCGCCGAGCCGTCCGCGAGCACCTCGCCCTTGGCGACCTTCTGGCCGACGGAGACGATCGGGGTCTGGTGGATGATCGTCCCCTGGTTCGAGCGCCTGTACTTGTCGAGCGAGTACTCGTCGCGCTTCGAGCCGTGGGTGACCACGACCTTCTCGGCGTCCACGTAGCTGATCTCGCCTCCGTCCAGGGCGATGACGACGTCGCCGGTGTCAACCGCCGCACGCCGCTCCATCCCGGTGCCGATGAGGGGCGCCTCGGGCTTCAGCAGGGGCACGGCCTGGCGCTGCATGTTCGAGCCCATCAGGGCGCGGTTGGCGTCGTCGTGCTCGAGGAAGGGGATCAGGGCCGTCGCGACCGACCAGATCTGGGTCGGCGAGACGTCCATCAGGTCGACCTGCTTGGGCGGCACGGCCTCGAGGTCGCGCTCCGCGGAACGGCAGATGACCTGCGGGCCCTTCAGCTTCTTGGTCTTGGGGTCGACCTCGGCGTTGGCCTGGGCGATCCACTTGTCCTCTTCCTGGGTCGCGTCGAGGTGGACGATCTTGTCGGTGACCACCCCGTCCTTCACGATCCGGTACGGCGTCGTCACGAAGCCGTGCTCGGAAACCTGGGCGTATGAGGAGAGCGAGCCCATCAGGCCGATGTTCGGCCCCTCCGGAGTCTCGATCGGGCACATCCGCCCGTAGTGGGTGGGGTGAACGTCGCGGACCTCGATCGGCGCGCGCTCGCGGGTCAGGCCGCCGGCGCCGAGCGCCGACAGGCGGCGCCGGTGCGTGAGGCCGGCAAGCGAGTTCGTCTGGTCCATGAACTGCGAGAGCTGCGAGGAGCCGAAGAACTCCTTGAGCGCCGCGACGACGGGCCGGATGTTGATGATCGTCTGCGGAGTGATGGCGTCGGCGTCCTCGGTGGTGAGGCGCTCGCGGACGACGCGCTCCATCCGGTAGAGGCCGACCCGGAACGCGTCCTGGATCAGCTCCCCGACCGTGCGCAGGCGGCGGTTGCCGAAGTGCTCGTACTCGTCGAGGTGGTCGGCGATCTGGTCGCGCGGGTAGGTGATCGCCTCCGCCGCGTAGTCCTTGATCGGGTTCTCCTCGTCGATCTCCTCGGGGACTCCGAGCAGGCGCGGCAGGGAGACCAGCTCCTTGATCAGGGAGACGATGTCGTCCTTGGTCAGGACCCGGGTGTCGAGGTCGACGTCGAGGTCGAGCCGGGCGTTGAGCTTGTAGCGGCCGACCCGGGTCAGGTCGTAGCGCTTGGAGTCGAAGAACAGCTGCTCGAGCAGGGCCTTGGCGGCATCCACCGAGGGCGGCTCGCCGGGGCGCTGCTTCTTGAACAGCTCG
>JAWVFM010000424.1:0-17509 GCA_033856015.1 Solirubrobacterales bacterium | reverse complement strand
CAGCCCGGCACGGGCCTCTCCCCCGACAGCAAGCGCGACTTCCGCTCGCGCCAGCTCACCTCGCGACAGCTGCTCACGGGCGACCTCGACGACGAGCAGCTCGAGCTCGCGGATCGCCTCGAGCGCTCGCTCGAGGAATCGAACCTCGAGCGCGGCGAGCCGGGCGGCTGGCGCGCGCGACTTCGCGGCCGCCGCCGCGCTTCCCGCCAGCGAGCTTGATCCGTCTCGCCATCCGCTGCCGTCCGGAGCTCGCGGAGCAGGTGCTCGCCGAGCTGACCGAGCTTGCGCCCAACGGCCTCGAGGAGGAGCACGGAGACGGCTACGTCGAGTACGCGATCTACGGGCCCCCGGGGGAGCTTCCGGCCGTCCCGGAGATCCAGGCAGTCGCGGGCGAAGGGCTGGTCTCGGTCTCGAGCACGGAGATCCCCGACGACTGGGCGGACCGCTGGCGCGACTTCCACACCGCCACCGAGATCGCCGGCGGCCGCATCGTCGTGCGTCCCCCGTGGGACGAGAACAACTCCCGCCACCTCCTCAGTTCCCCGATCGAAGTGGTCATCGACCCCGGCCAGGCGTTCGGAACCGGCGCTCACGCCACCACCGCCCTGTGCCTCGAGCTGCTGCTCGACCTTGCCGACGCCGGGGCGATCGGGGGCCTCGCCGACTGGGGCACGGGATCAGGTGTCCTCGCGATCGCTGCCGCAAAGCTCGGGTTCGCTCCGGTTCGCGCCTGCGATCACGAGCTGGCGGCGGTCGAGGCCGCTGCCGCGAACGCGGCCGTCAACCACGTCGAGCTCGAGGTCGAAAGGCTGAACCTGAGGGAGGCTCCGGCGCCGTTCGCGCCCACTGCGGTCGCCAACCTCACCGCGCCGATCCTGCTCGCCGTCGCCGAGCACCTGGACCGGGTCCCAGGGGCGCTGGTCGCGTCCGGCATGCTGCATGCCGAGGTCGATGCGGTCGCGGCCGCTTTCGGCGCGCGCGGGCTGGCCGAGCAGGAGCGCCGGACAGCCGGGGACTGGTCGGCACTGCTTCTTCGTTCGATCGGCTGAGCGCGGTAGCGTTCGCGCCATGAGCGCCACGATCACCGCCTACGGCATCGGCCTGTTCGTACACGTCGTCGCCGTGCTCGTCGCCTTCGGCGCGACCTTCGCCTATCCGTTCATCTTCGCGTTCGCAGGCCAGGCCGGCCTCCGAGAGTCGATCACGGCGATGAAGACCGTGGCCGCGATCGACAGATACCTGGTCACGCCGGGCTCGATCGTCATCCTCCTCGCAGGGCTCTACCTGGTCCACAAGGGCGACTGGGGGCTCGGGACGAGCTGGGTCGACGTCGGGATCGCAGCGATCGTGATCCTCCAGGGCATGGTCCACGGCTTCTTCAGGCCGAAGGGGAGGACCGCGCTGACGCTTGCCGAGCGCGATCTCGCCGCCGGCGGGGAGCCGAGCGCCGAGCTCAACGCGCTCACCAAGCAGATGGCGGCGATGGGACAGCTTGCGAGCCTGATCGTCCTCGTGACCGTCTTCTTCATGGTCGTCAAGCCCTGACATCGGCGCCCGACCATTCGCTGCCCATCGCCGTGTTCGATTCCGGGGTGGGCGGCCTCACGGTCCTCCACGAGCTGCTGGTCTCCCTGCCGGAGGAGGACTACGTCTACCTGGGCGACAGCGCGCGCTTTCCCTACGGGACGCGCAGCCGGGACGAGCTGCGCGAGCGCGTGGGCGACGTCACGCGGTTCCTCCTCGAGCGCGGCGCCAAGCTCCTGATCGTGGCCTGCAACTCGGCGACCGCGGCCGCGCGCGACGTGGCGGTCGAGGCGGCGGATGCCGCCGGGGTGGCGACACTCTCGGTCATCGAGCCCGAGGCCGAGATCGCCGCAGCGATCACGAACAGCGGCCGGGTCGGCCTGCTGGCCACGCCGGCGACCGTGGCGGCAGGCGCCTACAGGCGGGCGCTGGAGCACCAGGGCCGGGGCCTGGAGGTGACCGAGGTCGCGGCGGCGGACCTCGCGCCGATCATTCAGAACGGCTTTCCGTTCGACCAGGGCGTGGTGGAGATGGTCCGCTCGTACTGCGCGCCGCTGCGCGACGCCGAGGTCGACACGGTCATCCTGGGCTGCACCCACTACCCGCTCGTGGCGCCGATGCTCCAGCGCATGCTGGGCCGTGATGTTCGCCTCGTCACGGCGGGTCACGCGCTCGCCGCCGCAGCCCAGCGGCAGCTCGAGGCGGGCGGCCTCGAGGCGTCCGGCGGGGGAGAGGGCGACTACCGGTTCCTGTGCACCGGTGACGTTGCGAGCTTCCGCGAGCTCGGGACCCGCTTCCTGCAGATGCCGCTTGGCGCGATCGAGCACGTCGAGGTGGGTTGACGCCTACGCTGTCCGCATGACGATTCTCGAACAGGTGCAGACGGACGCTCGCACCGCGCTGAAGGCCGGCGAGCGGGACCGCGTCGGCGCGCTGCGTTTGCTGGTCAGCGCCCTCCAGCAGGAGGCCAAGGCCGGCAACGACGACGAGGTCGCGGTCCTTCGGCGCGAGCGCAAGCGCCGCCTCGAGGCGGCGAGGGCCTACGCAGACGGCGGCAGCGAGGACCGCGCGGCGGTGGAACAGGCCGAGGCGGAGATGATCGACGCATACCTTCCGGCTGAGCTGTCCGATTCAGAGCTCGGCGAGCTGGTCGACGCCGCGGTCGCGGAGACGGGTGCGACGGAGCAGCGCGAGATGGGCACGGTCATGGCAGCGGTCATGCCGAAGGTGGCCGGGCGCGCGGACGGCAAGCGGGTGAGCGCCGCGGTCCGCGAGCGCCTCGCGGGGTAGCGGCATGGCCCGGCGTCAGCTCACCCTGGACAATCGTGTGGCGGCCGAGCTCGCCGGGGCCGACGACTCCGTGCTCCGCGAGCTCGAGGACCGGCTCGGCTGCGAGGTCTTTCTGCGCGGCAACGTTCTGACGCTGGACGGCTCGGACGCCGACGTGGGTGACGCGGCGGCGATGGTGGACGAGCTCGTGGGCCTGATCGAGCGCGGCCACGACGTCGCCCCGGCAACGGTCGGCACGGTCTCCGGGGCGATCGCGGCCGACGCCCGTGCGGTGGACATCCTCGAGGACTCGATCTGGCGTCACCGCGGAGTGCGCGTGGCGCCGAAGACCGCCAACCAGAAGCGCTACGTCGACTCGATTCGCGGCCACACCGTCACCTTCGGCATCGGCCCGGCGGGGACCGGCAAGACGTTCCTGGCTGTGGCGATGGCCGTCGCCGCGCTCGACGCCCGCGAGGTGAGCCGGATCATCCTCACGCGGCCCGCGGTCGAGGCGGGCGAGCGCCTCGGCTTCCTTCCCGGGGACATCCAGGCGAAGGTGGACCCGTATCTGCGACCCCTCTTCGATGCTCTCTACGACATGCTCGACCCGGAGCGCGTCTCCGGTTACTTCGACAGCGGCGTGATCGAGGTTGCGCCGCTCGCCTTCATGCGCGGCCGGACGCTCAACGACTCGTTCGTGATCCTCGACGAGGCTCAGAACACGAGCCCGGAGCAGATGAAGATGTTCCTGACACGCCTTGGCTTCGGCTCGCGGATGGTCGTCACCGGCGACGTGACGCAGATCGACCTCCCGCACGACCAGCGCTCCGGCCTGGTCGTCGTCGGCGAGATCCTCGATCAGGTCGCCGACATCAGCTTTGTGCGATTCGGGTCGGAGGACGTCGTCCGCCACGAGCTCGTGCAGCGGATCGTCGCGGCCTACGACGCCTACGGCGACCGCCCGGCGGGAGCTTGAGCCTCGATCTGAGCGACGTTCCCGACGGGCTCCGCCGACCGGTGGCGGCGACGCTCGCGGCGGTGGGGGTCACGGATGGGCACCTCTCGGTCGAGATCGTCGGCGCCGAAGCGATGCGGTCCCTGAACGCCGAGCACCGCGGCATCGACAGCGAGACTGACGTGCTCGCGTTTCCGATCGACGGTGTCGCTGCGGTGGTTGGCCCGCGCGAGCTCGGCGACGTCGTGATCTGCCCCGAGCAGGCCGCGGACGTCCCCGAGGTGGCCGTCCACGGCGTGCTGCACCTGTGCGGCCTCGATCACGAGACCGACGACGGCGCAATGCTCGAGCTGCAGGACCGGATCATGGCCTCGCTTCACGCTGCGCCGGGCGAGCGAGCGGGATGACCCGGGCGGGCTTCATCGGCCTCGCGGGCCGGCCCAACGTGGGCAAGTCAACGCTGACCAACGCGATCGTCGGGACGAAGGTCGCGATCGTCTCGGAGCGTCCGCAGACCACGCGGCGCGCGGTCCGCGGGATCGCGACGTCGGACGACGAGCAATGGCAGATGGTGCTGGTGGACCTGCCCGGCGTCCAGCGCCCGCGGGATGCGCTGACCGAGCGGATGCAGCACCGGGTCGAGCGCGAGCTCGCCGACTCCGACGCGGTCGTCCTGGTGATCGACGGTGCACAGGGGGTCGGACCAGGTGACCGGTTCATCGCCGGCACCCTCCTGGCCGCCAAGGAGGGGGCGGGCACCGCGACGCCGGTGCTCTGCGCGGTGAATAAATGCGACGTCCTCGATCGTGGCCAGACCGCCGCGGCGCTCACCGCTGCCGCCGAGCTCAAGGGCGTGGAGGAGGTGTTCCCGCTCAGCGCGCAGACGGGCGCCGGGCTCGAGCCCCTGGTCAACGCGCTCACCGCGCGCCTGCCCGACGGGCCGCTCCTCTACCCGTCGTCCGCGAGCAGCGACCAGGCGAGCGAGGTGCATCTGGCGGAGCTCATTCGCGAGCAGGTGCTTCGGCGCACGCGCGAGGAGGTGCCGCACGCCGTCGAGGTGGCTGTGGAGGAGGTCGAGGTCCGGGAGTCCGGCCTCGTCGAGGTGAGGGCGCAGATCTGGGTGGAGACGGAGTCCCAGAAGGCCATCCTGATCGGCAAGGGCGGAAGCATGGTTCGGGACATCGGGACAGCTGCGCGCTCAGAGCTCGAGCGCGACCTCGAGGCGAAGGTATTCCTCGACCTGCGCGTGCGCGTGCGCGAGCACTGGCGCCGGGACGAGAGCCTCCTGGACCGCCTCGAGATCAGGTAGGGCTTAACCGAGCTACCGCGCTTTTGCGATTAGGTTTCAAGCGCCCTCCCGATGCGGCCGATGAACTGGTGATCGATACTCGAGGTCGGCCCCGAAGCGGAGGCCCGGTGCCCGCGGAACGAGACTCAGCCACGACAAACCCTCCGGACCAGGACCATGGCGTCCTTCTCGGGCGTCCGCTCGACAGGAACAGCGCCATCGGAAGGCTGTGGCCGTTTGTCCTAGCCGCGGTCGCCGTGCTCGCCATCGCGGTCGCCCTGGGCCCGATCGATGACACGGGCCGGCTGATTGCCGGAATCGCGTGCATTCCGGTCGTGATCGCCGTCGCCATCTGCGTGCCCTGGCGCCGGATCGGCACCCGCTGGCAGCTCGCGCCGGTCGTCCTCTCATTCGTCGCGGTCGCGCTTGCTCGCGACGCCACCGGTGGCGCGGACTCCTTGCTCGCCGCGCTCCTCCTTCTCCCGGTGATCTGGGTCGCCTTCTACGGCACGAACAACGAGGTCCTGTTCATGCTCGCGGCCGTGGCCGCGACGCTGACCGTCCCGGCCATCGTCGAGGGGGCACCGCTCTACCCGGACAACAAGGCGGTGGAGGCGGCGCTCCTCTGGCTGGCGCTGGTCGCGGGAGTCACCTTTGCGTCCCGCCGCCTGACCTCCGACGTGCGGCGTTTGGCCAACAACTACCGCTCGATCCTGGACACCGCGCAGGACGCGTTCATCGCCATGGACTCGAACGGCGCCATCCTGGAGTGGAACCACTCGGCCGAGCAGCTCTTCGGCTGGCGGCGCCGGGAGGTCCTCGGCGAGCAGCTCGAGGAGGTCATCATCCCGGCGCGTCTGCGCCAGTCGCACCGCCAGGGATTGCGTCGCTTCCTCATCTCCGGCGACGCCTACATGATCGGCAACCGCCGCACGGTGCCCGCGCTCCACCGCAACGGGCGCGAGTTGATGGTCGAGCTCTCGCTCGCCGCGCAGCACGCGGGGGATGAGGTCACCTTCTACGCGTTCCTCCACGACGTCTCCGGGCGGATGCAGTCCGAGCGGGCGCTGCGCGAGGCCGAGGAGCGGTTCCGAAGCGCGTTCGACGACGCCGCGGTTGGAATGGCGATCGTCAGCCCCGAGGGGCGGTGGTTGCGCGTCAACGAAGCGCTCTCCGAGATCACCGGGTATTCGGCGGCGCGGCTCACCCGCATGGGCTTTGCCGACATCACGCATCCCGAGGACCTCGGCGAGGACCTGGGCGCCCTCGAGGAGCTGATGAGCGGCGGGCGCCAGCGGTACACGGCCGAGAAGCGCTACCGGCACGCCGACGGCCACACCGTCTGGGTCGCGCTCAGCGTCTCGACCGTACGCGGCGAGCACGGGGAGCTCCTCTACCTGATCTCCCAGATGCAGGACATCACCGAGCGCAAGGCGGCCGAGGCACGCCTCGCGCACCAGGCGCTTCACGATCCGCTCACGGCGCTGCCGAACCGCACCCTCTTCAACGATCGCATGATGGTCGCGCGAGCCCGCCTGCGCCGCGGGGGCTCGCTGGCGGTGCTCTTCTGCGATCTCGACGGCTTCAAGGACATCAACGACCGCTACGGCCATGAGACCGGTGACCGAGTTCTGGCCGAGGCAGCCGGCCGCATGCTGAGCGTCGTGCGCCCGAGCGACACGATCGCCAGGATCGGCGGGGACGAGTTCGCCATCCTCTGCGAGGACATCGACGAACGCGGCACGATCGCCGTCGCGAACCGGATCACCGAGGCCCTGAAGCCGCCGATTCGGGTGCCGGCCGGAAACCTGGATATCGCATGCAGCATCGGGATCGTGCTGACCGAGGACCCGCAGGTCCGCCCGGACTCACTCCTTCACTCCGCGGACTCGGCGATGTACGAGGCCAAGCGCGCCGGCGGCAGGGGCTACGCGATCGCACGGGACCTGGGAGCGGGAGACCCCGCCAACGGCCTCGCCTGAGACGCCCGTCCTTGCCGCCTAAACTCGCTGCATGAGCGAGACGATCCGCTTCGACGAGCAGGGGCTGGTGCCCTGCGTGGTCCAGGACTGGGCCACCGGGGAGGTCCTGATGCTCGCCTACATGGACGCCGAGGCGCTCGAGCGCACCCGTTCCAGCGGGGAAACGCACTTCCACAGTCGCTCCCGCGCCGAGCTATGGCACAAGGGCGAGAGCTCCGGGAACGTCCAGAGGCTGCGCCAGCTTCGCTACGACTGCGACGCCGACGCAGTGATCGCGCTGGTGGAGCCCCAGGGCCCGGCGTGCCACACAGGAGAGCGCACCTGCTTCTACCGGCAGGTGGGCGGCTCTGCGGATCCGGCGGTCGACGCGCCGCCGGCACCGGGTGAGCCGGCGCTCGCGGTCCACGAGGCGCTGCCGGCGCTCGAGCGGACCCTTGCCGAGCGTGCACGTGAGCGGCCGGGCGGTTCCTACACGGTGGAGCTGCTTGACGACCCCGAGCGGGTTGGCGCGAAGGTTCGCGAGGAGGCTGAGGAGGTCGTGCGAGCGGCGGCCGACGAGTCAGACGAGCGCGTGGCGGAGGAGGCGGCGGACGTTCTCTACCACCTGGAGGTCCTGCTCGCGTCGCGCGGGCTTTCGATCGGCGCGGCGCTGGAGGTCCTGAATGGCCGTCGCCGCTGACCCTGGCCCCGCGCTCGAGCCGAGCCTGGAGCGGGCCCGAGAGCTGCTTCGCGATGCGAACGTGGTGGCGGTCGCCCACCGGTCGGTCGACGATTGCGAGACACCGGTCTCGGCCTTCCTGAAGCTCCGCGACTCGGATCCTTGCTTCCTCCTGGAGTCCGCCGAGCAGGGTCGGGTCGGGCGCTACTCGTTTCTCGGGTTCAAGCCCCGCTCGACGCTGCGCTGGCGTGACGGCGTGCTGACCGAGGCCTCGGCGGGTGGCGAGCCCGTGACGAGCCCAACGGACGATCCCTATGGAGCCGCGCGGAACTTCGTGGATCGCCACCGGCTGGCGGGCCTTGACGACGGCATGCCCCCCTTCCCCGGTGGCGCGGTGGGCCTGTTCGGGTACGACCTCGTTCGCACGATCGAGCCGTTGGGGGAGCCGAACCCCGATCCGCTGGGGATCCCGGACCTGGCCCTGATGGTGTGCGAGTTGATGCTGGCGTTCGACCATCTGCGCCGCGAGCTCCTGGTGATCGGCTACGCCTTCTGCGAGTCGCCCGCAGACGTCGACGCCGCGTATCTGCGAGCCACCGAGCTGATCGGCGAGGCGCGCAAGGCCCTTGCGCATCCGGTGCCGGCCGGCGCGCCAGTCGCCGACCCCTCGGTGCGGGCCCGCGCTGCGGCCGGCGCCGCCGAGCTCTTCGAGTCCAACCTGACGCGCGAGGAGTTCGAGGCGAACGTCGAGCGCGTGATCGAGTACGTGCGGGCGGGAGACGCGTTCCAGGTTGTCCCGTCGCAGCGCTTCAGCGCGCCCGCCCCCGTGGACGGGTTCTCCGTCTACCGCGGCCTGCGCGCGGTGAACCCGTCGCCGTACATGTACTTCCTGGACCTCGGCGACTTCCAGCTCGCCGGCGCCTCACCCGAGCCACTCCTTCGCGTGAGCGGCAGCCGCGTGGAGATGCGACCGATCGCCGGCACCTATCCCCGCGGGCGAAGCGAGGACGAGGACCGCAGCCTGGCGGCCGAGCTGCTGGCGGATCCGAAGGAGCGCGCCGAGCACGTCATGCTCGTCGATCTCTCGCGAAACGACCTCGGCCGCGTCTGCGAGTACGGCTCGGTGGTGGTCGACGAGCTGATGGAGGTCGAGACGTACTCACACGTCCTCCACATCGTCAGCCAGGTGTCGGGGGTGCTACGCGCCGACGTCGACGCGGTCGACGCACTCCGGGCGGTGCTGCCTGCCGGGACGCTGTCCGGGGCTCCGAAGGTGCGCGCGATGCAGATCATCGACGAGCTCGAGCCGCACAAGCGCTGCTCCTACGGCGGCGCCGTGGGCTACCTGAGCTTCTACGGGGACCTCGACACCGCGATCCACATCCGTACGGTGGTCGTCAAGGACGGCATGGTCCACGTCCAGGCGGGCGGGGGAACGGTCGCCGACGCGATCCCGGCCCGCGAGTACCAGGAATCGCTCGACAAGGCGCAGGGCGTGTTCAAGGCGATCGAGCTGGCGGCACAGCAGCCCGGGTGGGCCTAGGTCTAGATGAGCTCAGGAGCAGCGATGCGCGTCCTCGTAATCGACAACTACGACTCGTTCACCTACAACCTGGTCCAGTACCTCGGCGAGCTCGGAGCCGAGCTCGAGGTGGTCCGCAACGACAGGGCGGAGGTGAGCGAGCTCCTGGAGCGCTCACCCGACCGTGTCGTGGTCTCGCCTGGGCCGTGCACCCCGGCGGACGCCGGCATCTCGATCGAGGTCACGCGCGCCTTTCCGGAGGCGGGCGTGCCGACTCTGGGCGTCTGCCTCGGCCACCAGTCGATGGTGGAGGCGTTCGGCGGCCGGACCATCCGGGGCGAGCCGGTCCACGGCAAGGACGCCGAGGTCGAACACGACGGCCGCGGCCTGTTCGCCGGGCTCGAGAGCCCGCTTCGCGCAGGTCGCTACCACTCGCTGATCGCCGACCCCGCGCTCCCGGCGGAGCTGGAGGTCAGCGCCCGTCTCGGCGACGTGATCATGGGGGTCCGCCACAGCGAGCTACCGGCCGAGGGCTTGCAATTTCACCCTGAGTCCGTCCTGACTCCTCATGGCATCGACATCCTGCGTAACTTCCTCGGCCCCATGCCGAGCAACTGACAGCATTCGTCCGCAATGCCAAACGACGTACTGACGCGCGCGATCGACGCGCTCTGCAGCGGGGACCACCTGACTGCCGACCACACCTCGGCCGCGCTCGACGAGATCATGGAGGGCAGGGCCGGCGAGGTCCAGACAGCCGCGTTCCTGGTAGCGCTGCGCGCCAAGGGCGAAACGGTCGGCGAGCTCGTCGGGCTGGCGCGGACGATGCGCAGGCTGGCGGCGCCCGTGGAGACGGCGCATGCTCACCTCGTGGACACGGCCGGAACCGGCGGCGGCCCGTCGACGTTCAACATCTCGACCGCCGCGGCGCTCGTCGCCGCCGGCGCGGGGTGCCCCGTTGCCAAGCACGGCAACCGCTCCAGCACCAGCCGCTCCGGATCGGCGGACCTCCTCGAGGCACTCGGCGTGCGCATCGACCTCGGACCAAACGACGTCGCGCGCTGCATCGACGAGGTCGGGTTCGGCTTCATGTTCGCGCCGCGCCACCACGCGGCGATGAAGCACGTCGTCCCTGTCCGCAAGGAGCTGGCGGTGCGCACCGTCTTCAACTTCCTCGGCCCCCTCACCAATCCGGCGGGCGCCACCCGGCAGCTCATCGGGGTCTCGGATCGCCACCACCAGGAGACGATCGCCGAGGCCCTCGTGGCGCTCGGTTGCGAGCGCGGCCTGGTTGTCTCCGGCGAGACGCGGAACGTGGAGGTGGTCGACGGCGGCACTCGCGAGTGGTTCGCCAAGGCCGAGGACGTCGGCGTCGAACCGGCCCCGATCGAGGCCATCGCCGGTGGCACTCCAGATGAGAACGCGGAGGTCGTGCGGGCGGTACTCGCCGCAAAGCCCGGTCCGGCGCTGGAGGTCGTGGCGCTGAATGCGGGCGGCGCGATCCTGGTGGGCGGCGGCGCGGAGGATGTCGCAGGCGGCGTTGTCCGCGCCCGCGAGGCCATCGCGAGCGGCGCGGCCATGAAGGTCCTGGAGCAACTGGTGGCGCTGAGCACGGAGCTCGCGCCTCATCAGCCATGAGCCGCCTGGACGGCCTGGTAGCCGATGCCCGTGAGGATCTCGCGCGCCGGCGCGCCTCGCTGCCGGCGGGCGAGCTTCGCAGCCGGCTCGGAACACGCTCGGGAGCGCGGCCGTTCAGCGAGGCGTTGGTGCGTCCGGGCCTCTCGCTGATCGCCGAGTTCAAGCGCCGCTCGCCAAGCGCCGGCGACATCCACGCCGGCGCGGACGTGGAGTCGGTGGTCGCCGCCTACGAGCGAGGTGGAGCCGCCGCCCTCTCGATCCTCACCGATCGCCGCAACTTCGGAGGCACTCTCGAGGACCTCCGAGCGGCGCGCGGCTCGTCCGGCCTGCCGATCCTCCGCAAGGACTTCATCGTCGACCCCTACCAACTCCTCGAGGCGGCCGCGAGCGGCGCCGACGCCGTCCTGCTCATCGTCGCGGCTCTCGAGGACGAGACGCTCGCCGCGCTCCACGAGGAGGCGCGCGTCCTCGACCTCGACTGCCTGGTCGAGGTCCACGACGAACCCGAGTTGGAGCGTGCGCTCGAGCTCGGAGTGGACGTGATCGGCATCAACAACCGCAACCTCCACGACCTGAGCGTGGACGTCGAGATCACCGCCGAGCTGATCACCGCCGTCCCCGCCGGGAAGACCGTGGTCTCCGAGTCTGGATTTCGCAGCCGGCAGCAGCTGGAGGAGCTGGAGCGGATTGGCGTCGACGCGGTCCTGATCGGCGAGACGCTCATGCGCGGCGGGGATCCGGAGGCCGTCATCCGCGAGCTCACCGTCTACGACGAGGCGACGCGGGAGCACTTCCTCGAGAACCCGCGCAAGTCTTAACTTGCCTGAAGGCCCTGCTTAGAAAGGGCTTACAGGGCCGGGCCACCATGTCCGGCGATGAACAAGCTCAAGACCTTCTCCCGCACACCGTTTGGCGCCAGCCTCGCAGGCGGGCTTCTCGTCGCAATCATCGGCCTGGTCGCGATCGCGGCCGGCTGGGTTCACTCGGACACCACTTCCGCGACCCTCGCGCCCGCCGTCTCGCAGGCCCCGATCACCGAGCCGGCCGTGGCATCAGGCAAAGGGCTCACGGTCAACGACATCTACCGGAAGGACTCCCCCGGGGTGGCGTTCGTCCAGGCGACCCAGGCGCCGTCTGCGCCGACGCCGTTCAACCCGTTCGGCGGCTCGAGCGGCGGCACCGCCACCGGCTCCGGGTTCGTGACCGACCGCAGCGGCCACGTCCTCACCAACGCCCACGTCGTGAACGGCGCGTCGAAGATCACGGTGCAGCTCGGCAACACCACGAACTCTCCTGCCTACACGGCCACCGTAGTCGGCAAGGACGAGTCCACCGACGTCGCGCTGCTCAAGGTGAACGCGCCCACGAGTCAGCTCCACCCGCTGGCCCTGGGCGACTCCTCGAACGTTGCGGTCGGCGACCCGGTCGTCGCAATCGGCAATCCGTTCGACCTCGACCGCACGGTCACCGCGGGCATCGTCTCCGCCCTGCAGCGCCAGATCAAGGCGCCGAGCGGGTTCACGATCAACAACGTCATCCAGACCGACGCCGCGATCAACCCGGGCAACTCCGGCGGGCCGCTCATCGACGCCGCCGGCCGGGTCATCGGGATCAACTCGCAGATCGAGTCGCAGAGCGGCGGGAACGTGGGCATCGGCTTCGCCGTTCCGATCAACACCGCTCGGGACGTCGCCAACCAGCTGCTCTCCACGGGACAGGTCCAGCATGCCTACCTCGGGATCGCCGGCACCGACCTGAACTCCCAGCTCGCCAGCGTCCTGAACCTGTCGGTCAAGCAGGGCGCCCTCGTCGAGACCGTCCAGCCCGGCAGCCCGGCGGCCAAGGCCGGCGTACACGGCGGCTCTGCCACGGTCTCGATCAACGGCCAGCAGATCGAAGCCGGCGGCGACATCATCACCGCCATCGACGGCAAGTCGATCAGTGGCTTCAACGACGTGATCTCGGCCATCGGCGCGAAGCAGCCTGGCGACCAAGTTCAACTCACCCTGGCCCACGGTGGCCAGACGCGGACCGTGACGGTGACCCTCTCTGACCGTCCGGCCCATGCATCCGGATAGGTCAGAAGCCCTCCCCTACGTGACCATCCAGCGCGAGCCGGCCTCCCAGCCGGCTCGCGTGTGTTCGGGCAAGGGAATCCCAGCCCGGGTGCGGCCCGGTCCGTATCGTTGTCCGCATGCGAGTCAAGTTCTGCGGCATAACGAGGCTGGAGGACGCGCTGGAGGCGGCGCGGCTCGGCGCCTGGGCGGTCGGCGTGAACCACTGGGAGGGCGGCCCGCGGCGCTGCGACCCCGCGGTTGCGGTCGAGATCGGCGCCCAGCTGAAGCGAAAGCTCGAGGTCGTGGGCGTCTTCGTGAACGAGACGCTCGGCGAGATCACGCGCGCGGCGGAGGACGAGGCGCTCTCCCTGGTCCAGCTCCACGGTGAAGAGGGAACCCGGTTCTGCCGCGAGGTTGCTCGCCGCACGGGCTGCGGGGTGATCAAGGCGCTGCGAATCAGAAGCCGCGCCGACGTCCAGGCGGCGAGGGCGTTTCGCGTCGACTACCACCTGCTCGACGCGCACCGCGAAGGCAAGCCGGGCGGAACGGGCGAGAGCTTCGACTGGGAGCTCCTGGGCACCCGTCGCTCGAGCGTCCCGCTGATCCTGGCCGGCGGGCTGCGACCCGAGAACGTCGCCGACGCGATCGCGGCCACGCGCCCCTTCGCCGTCGACGTGGCGAGCGGGGTGGAGGCCGCTCCTGGGATCAAGGACCACGCGCTGATGGCGGCCTTCGCCGAGCGGGCGAACGCCGCCGCCGGCGAGCTCGAGGCGATCGCGTGACCGACGCGGGCTCCGCGAGCGGCGCAGAGGCGGGCGCCGTGGTTCAGGAGCGCTTTGGCGACTACGGCGGGCGCTTCGTGCCGGAGGTCCTGATGGCCGCCCTGGACGAGCTCAGCGCAGCCTGGACACAGGCTCGCGGCGACGCCGGCTTCCAGGCGGAGCTGTCGCGCCTGCTGGGCGAATTCGTCGGACGCCCGACGCCGCTCTACCGGGCGGACCGGCTGTCCGAGCGCGTGGGACATCGCGTCTGCCTGAAGCGCGAGGACCTCGCGCACACCGGGGCCCACAAGATCAACAACGCGATCGGTCAGGCGCTCCTCGCCCGGAGGATGGGCAAGGAACGGGTCATCGCGGAGACCGGGGCCGGCCAGCACGGCGTCGCCGCAGCGACGGCATGCGCCCTGCTGGGGTTGGAGTGCGTCGTCTACATGGGCACGGAGGACATGCGCCGCCAGGCGCCCAACGTGGAGCGGATGCGGCTTCTTGGGGCGACCGTGGCCCCGGTCGAGGCCGGGGCGCGAACCCTCAAGGAGGCCGTCAGCGCAGCGATCCGCGACTGGGTCGCGAACGTCCGCACCACCCACTACATAATCGGCTCGGCGGTCGGGCCGGCTCCGTTTCCGGCGCTCGTCCGCGACCTTCAGCGGGTGATCGGCGACGAGGCGCGCGCCCAGGTGCTGGTCGCTGAAGGACGTCTTCCGGACCGGGTCATCGCCTGCGTCGGCGGCGGCTCGAACGCGATCGGCGCGTTCTACGCGTTCCTGGACGATCCGGTCGAGCTGATCGGCGTCGAGGCTGCCGGCGAGGGGCTCGAGAGCGGCCGCCACGGCGCGTCGCTCACTGCGGGCCGAAGCGGAGTGCTCCACGGCGCCTTCTCCTCCGTCCTCGCCGACGAGGAAGGCCAGATCCTGGAGGCGCACTCGATCTCGGCCGGCCTCGACTATCCGGGCGTCGGGCCCGAGCACGCCCACCTGCGCGACACCGGCCGGGCGACCTACGTGGCCGTTACGGACACGGATGCCGTGCTCGCGTTTCGCGAGCTCTCCCGCCTCGAGGGGATCATCCCCGCGCTCGAGCCGTCGCACGCGATCGCCTGGCTGCTCGCTGACGATGGCGCGAGCGATCTGGACGTCCTCTGCCTTTCCGGCCGTGGCGACAAGGACCTGGCCGAGGCCCTCGAGCACCTCGCCAGGCTCGATGGCTGACGGCGCTGCGCGGATCGCGAGCGCCTTCGCGGCCGCTCGCGGCGAGGGACGTGCTGCGCTCATGCCCTACCTCATGGGCGGCTTCCCCGACCTGGAGGGCTCGCGCGCCGTCGCCGAGGCCTACGCGGACGCGGGCGCCGACCTGGTCGAGCTCGGCATCCCGTTCTCCGATCCGCTTGCCGACGGGCCGGTGATCCACGCGGCAGCGACCGCTGCGCTGGCTGCCGGAGCGAGCTTCGAGGGCGTCATGTCGGTCTGCGCCGCGATCTCCGACCGCGTCCCGGTCGTGCCGATGTGTTACTCGAACATGATCTTCGCCCGCGGCCCCGAGGCGTTCGCGACCGTGCTTGCGAGCGCCGGAGCGGCGGGTGCGATCGTCCCGGACCTGCCGCCGGAGGAAGCCGGCACGATCGGCGCGGCGCTCGGCGCCGCTGGCCTCGCGCTCGTGCCCCTGATCGCGCCGACGACTCCCGCGGAGCGCCGCCGGGCCATCTGCGCCCAGGCGACCGGGTTCATCTACCTGGTCTCCGACACTCGCGTCACCGGCGAGCGCGACTCCCTACCGCCCGGCCTGGCCGAGCTGATCGCGGCGGTCCGCGCGGACGCCGAGCTTCCGGTGGCAGTCGGCTTCGGCATCGGCACGCCGGAACAGGCCAGGGCCGTCGGGGCGAGCGCCGACGGGGTGATCATCGGCACCCGCCTGGTGCGTGCGGTCGCCGAGGCGAGCGATGCGGAGTCGGCGGCGGGCGCGGTGGCGACGTTCGTCCGAGACGCCCGCGAGGCGATGGCCGCGGGACACCCGATCGAGTAGATTGCGCGCCGTGCAGCTGCTCGTCACCCTGATCGTCGCAACGGCCGCTCTCGTCACCGGATACGCGTTTGCGCTCGGCGGCGCCGTCAGCACCCTCATCTTCCTGGCGATTCTCTTCACCGGCATCGTGATTCGGGTTGCGCAGCCGCTCCTCGAGCGCCTGCGGCCCTAGATCCGCGGATTCGCCCCATGGCGCGCCTGGAGCCGTGTCCGCCCGAGTTCGAAGCCACCCGTAAAGCGCTCCACCGCGTTGCCGAGCAGGTCGTGGCCCCGGCGCGAAAGCCCCACAACGAGATCGCGCTGATGGTGACGCCGGGCGGGTTCGGCACCCCTGAGTTCGAGTACGACGGGCGCCGGATGACGGTCCGCGTCGACGGGGCCGAGCTTGTCGTCGAGACGGACGACACCGAGACGCGGAGCTCGCTCTCCACCATCGCCGAGGCGGCTGCCGTGGTCGGCGAGGAGCTCTACCCGGATGGCCTGCCTGCGGGCGACGACGACCTCGGCGTCGATGCAGCCTCGGCCAGGCTCCTGGCCGAGTTCTACGCGCTGGCCGCGGCAGCGCTGGCGAGCTTCGAGCAGGGTCTGGGCCCCGAGGACGACCCGTCCGCCACCAATCTCTGGCCCGAGCATTTCGACGTTGCGCTGGAGGCGGGCGCGGAGGCCGCCGGCACTCGCGCGAACTACGGGGGTTCGCCGGGCGACGACGACCACACCGAGCCGTATCTGTACGTCGGCCCCTGGACCGCCGAGGTGCGCGGCGCGCTTTGGAACGCGGCGGGGTTCAACGGGGCCGAGCTCGCCTACGCGGAGCTCGTCGCGGCGGAGGACCCGGCCGCCGCGGCGCTCGAGTTCTTCGAGGCGCGCCACCGGGCGCTCGCCGGCGACCAGATCTAGCTCGAGGCTCGGGCCTGCTCGCGGGCGAGCTCGACCGTGCTGTGCGCGCAGAAGAGGCGGACCTCGTCGCCCCTGCGGCGCACGAGCTCGCGCAGCCGCTCCTGATTCGCCCGCCGGGCCTTCGCGTCGTGGCCGACGATGTTCTGGAACGCGCGTAACCCGACCGGGCACGAGTGCGGGTTGGCCATCTCCAGATGGTGGAAGTAGGCGTCGCCGCAGTGGAGCATCCAGTGCGCGCCGGCGTTGACGGCGACGCCGGCGTGCCCGATGGAGTGACCGACGAGCGGCACGAGGGCGATCTCAACGTCGAGCTGGTCGAGGAGGCGCACACTGTCGAAGCCGAACCACCGCTCTCCGGCCACCGCGTGCTCGGCCCAGTGCGGTCCGTGTGCCCACTGGCCGGCCACATAGCGCTGGCGTTCCGTCCACGGCGGCGACAGAGCGGCCGCCAGCTCCGGGGCGAAGACATGGACCGCAGCGTTGGGGAAGTCGCCCAGGCCGCCCGCGTGGTCGAGGTCGAGGTGCGTGACCACGATGTGACGGACGTCGGACGGGTCGAGGCCCATCGCCTCGATCTGGTGGAGGGCCGTGTCGGCGAGCTGGGGGCGGGGTCGCACGGCGGCTCGAAACGGCTGGCCGAGCCGTCCCGGGTTGGCGACGTCCCCTGTCCCGAAGCCGGTGTCCACCAGGACGAGCTCGTCCCCGGACTCGATCAGGAGGCAGTGCGCGACCAGCTTGGTCGTCGCGAGGAGCCCGCCCTGGCCGGAGAGGAAGCGCGCGCCGACCGGGCAGAGGGTCGCGCAGCTCAGGTGGTGCACCTTCACGTCGCGAGCTTATGGGGATGCCTCCCCGCAATGCCCCGTCGCTGGCTATCGTCACGAGCGTGCGCTTTGGAGTCCTCACCGGCGGCGGCGACTG
>JAWVFM010000423.1:0-8282 GCA_033856015.1 Solirubrobacterales bacterium | reverse complement strand
TGATGACCGAGTGCATCTCACGGCCGAGGTTGGCGTCGGAGAGGATCTCGGTGACGTCGACCAGACGACAGCGCGCGCCGTTGATCCAGTAGGCGCCCTCCCCGTCGCGGTCAAGGCGCCGCCTGATCCCGATCTCGGCGAAGGAGCTGTCCTCGGCATCGTCCTCGTCTCCGGCGAGCACGACCTCGATCTCCGCGTAACGCGACGGGCCACGGCCCTGGCCTCCGGCGTAGATCATGTCCCGCATCGACTGGCCGCGAACGCTCAGCGGGCTCTGCTCGCCAAGCGCCCAGAGGACGGCATCGGTGATGTTGGACTTGCCCGACCCGTTGGGCCCGACGATCACGCTCACGCCCGGCGAGAACACGAGCTTCGTCCGTTCGGGGAACGACTTGAAGCCCTTGATGGTGATCGAGCTCAGATGCATGGTCGAGTGGGCGCATGCGCCCCGTGGAGCCCGAAGGCTCGCGGTCGCATCGGACGCGTTTTTCTCGGTTCGCTCATCGCTTGACTTCGGCGGCTTCCGGCCGCCTCCTCTTCGCTATCGGGCGAGCCGCTCGAGGGCCTCGGCAGCGGCCGCCTGCTCGGCCGCTTTCTTGCTGCGGCCCTCGCCCCTGCCGATGACAGCGCCGTTCACCTTCGCGGTGATCCTGAACACCCGGGCATGAGGCGGGCCAACCTCCTTGGCGACGGCGTAGGTTACGCGCGAGCCGTCGCGCGCAAGCGCCTCCTGGAGGGCGGACTTGAAGTCGAGCATCTGGTCCGACGCGATCTCCATCTGCTCCGCGAAGGCCGAGACCGTCGCGGCGGCGGTGGGCTCGTAGCCGTGGTGCAGGTAGCACGCGCCGATCACCGCCTCGCACACGGAGGACAGGGCGCGCTCGCTTGCCAGAAGCGCGTCCACGTCGATGCCGCCCTCGACGTGCGCCGGCACCGCCGCGGCAAGCAGCGCGGGCAGGCCGAGCTCGTCGGCGACGTCGGCGCAGGCACGACCGCTGACCGCCTGCCCATGGACCTTCGTGAGGCGCCCGATGTCGGAGCGCGGAAACCGGTTGAACAGGTGCTCGGCGATGGCCAGGCCGAGGACGCTGTCGCCGAGAAACGCGAGACGCCCGTAGGAGTCGGCGCGATGCTTCACCCAGGACGAGTGGGCCAGCGCTCGGCCGCGGAGGTCGTCCGGAAGCTCGTCGAAGAGATGGAGGAGACGCTTTGGGTCGTGCTTCGCCGCGGGCGCGGCCTTGACCTTGGTCTTGCTCTTGGCCTTGGTCTTGCGAGCTGTGCCGGCCACTGGAAGGGTCAGGCGGGAATACGCGTGGCGACGAAGTCGACCGCGTCGCCGACCGTCTTGATCCGCGTCGCATCCTCCTCCGACACCTTGATGCCGTAGGTGTCCTCGAGCTCCATGACGAGCTCGTAGAGGTCCAGCGAGTCCGCGTCGAGATCCTCCCGGAACCTGGTGGCCTCCTCGATCGACTCGGCCGGGACCTCGAGCTCGGTCGAGAGGTGCTCGCGCACCTTGGCCACAACCTCTTCGCGCGACGCGCTCATGGCATGCATTCAAGCATCGCGAAGCGACGCCCGAGTGGCGCCGGAGCGCTCGAGGAGCTCTGACGTGCGCTCGACCGCCCGTTCGCGAACCGCGTGCGCGGCCAGCCTGACCGCGTTCGCGACCCCCTCCGCGCCGGCGCTCCCATGGCCGACGACCGCGACACGCCGCAGGCCCAGGAGGATGGCGCCGCCCGTGGAGTCGGGGTTCATCCGCCGGCGCAGCCCGCCGAGCGCCGGGCGAAGGAGGGCGCCGCCGGCCAGCGCCAGAGGGCCCGAGCGCGCTGCAGCCCCGACCGCGTCGCCGACCGCGCGGGCGGTGCCCTCCACCGTCTTCAGGGCGACGTTGCCCGTGAAGCCGTCGGTGACGACGACGTCGGCCACTCCGGCGAGGAGGTCGCTGCCCTCCACGTTGCCGGTGAACGAGATGCCGTCCGCCGCGAGGAGCCTGGCATGGGCGTCGCGCAACTCGGGCGTGCCCTTCTTCGCCTCCTCGCCGATCGAGAGCAGCGCCACGCGAGGGCGCTCGACGCCGAGGACCGCCTGGCTGAATGCCGCGCCGAGGAAGGCGAACTGGACGAGATCCGTCGCCCGGGCGTCCGAGTTGGCGCCGGCGTCAAGGAGAAGCGTGGGCGCGCCGGCTCGGCTCGGGGACGGCAGCCGCACGGCGAGGGCCGGACGACGAACGCCGTGAAGGCGCTTGAGCGCGAAGGTCGCCGCGGCCATCGTGGCGCCGGTCGAGCCGGAGCTCGCCAGCGCGTCGGCGCCACCAGCCGCCACGTCAGCGGCAGCGCGAACGATGGAAGCGTCCTCGCGCGAGCGCACGGCGGCGACGGGGTCGTCGTCGTTCGTGATCCGCTCGGGCGCGGCGATCACCTCGATGCCCGCTGCGCCCGACAGCTCGCCGAGGTCGGTCGGGTCGCCGAAGACGCGAACGCGAATGCCGTCCGACGCGGCGGCCAGGGCGCCGGCGACGATGACGGCGGCGCCGCGCTCGGCTCCCAGCCCGTCGAGAGCGACGGTCACCGTCGCGCTCTGGCTCATGCCGCTACTCCGAGGGCTCGCGAGGACCGGCCGAGTCGGGCTCGCCGACCTCGTGCCTGATCACCTCGCGCCCGGCGTACGTTCCGCACACCGGGCAGACCCGGTGCGGGAGGCGCGGGCTGTGGCAGCGCGGGCACTCGTTGGTGCGCGTCACACTGGCCTTGTGGGTGGCGCGGCGCTTGTCGCGACGCGCGCTGGAGGTTCTCTTCTTCGGGACCGCCATGGCGAGGGCGCATCGTAGCGGCGCCAGAACGATCTACGTTGGCAGCAGGTCGTCGAGGCCGGCGAAGGGGCCCTCGGTGCCGGCGTGCCGGTGGTCCTCCGGGTCCGCGTCGTTGAGCGACTCGCCGCAGACCGGGCAGAGGCCGGCGCAGGCCACGCGGCAGAGGATCTGCGCCGGTGCGTCGAGCAGCAGAGCGTCGTGTGCCCAGGCCTCGAGGTCGAGCTCGTCGCCGTCGACGTACGGGCAGATGAGCTCCTCGTCGCCGAGCTGCGGCTGGTGCACCTCGCGCGCGTCAACCTCCAGGCGGACCTCCGCCGGCTCGAGGCAGCGCATGCACGGGCCTCCGAGCACGGCCGTGAGCAGCAGGTGGAAGGCATGGGCGGACCCGGTCCGCGAGACCTCCAGCCGGTACGCGACCGGCCCCTTCGCGCCGTAGCTCTGGCCCCCGAGCTCGACCGGCTCGGGGAGCACGTCGCCCTCGAGCCGGCGGCCCTCGCCCGGCGAGAGGGCCAGCCTGGCGAGGTCGACTGTGTGATATCCCGGGGTCATGAGTACGGAAAACGAGGGTAGCGACGCCGCGCAGTTCCACTTCGAGCCGGACTCCTACGAGGAGATGATCCGGGCCGACATCCCGCGTTACGAGGAGCTTCAGAAGGCGACGATCGGCGCGATCCCGTTCACACCGCGGCGCGTGCTCGAGCTCGGATTCGGAACGGCGCAGACGACGAACCGGCTCTGGGAGGCCTACCCGGAGGCGCGGATCACCGGCATCGACTCGAGCCCGGAGATGGTCTTCAAGGCTCGCGAGCTCGGTTGGGAGGAGATGCGCCTCGGACGTCTCGAGGACCCGCTTCCTGACGGTCCCTGGGACCTGGTCATCTCCGTGCTGACCATCCACCACCTGGACGAGGCGGGCAAGCACGACCTGTTTCGCCGGGTGCGCGAGCAGTCTCGGGCACTGGTGTTCGGCGACGTCGTCGAGGTCGAGCCGGAGCGGCGGGTGGCGACCCTGACCGAGGGCTTCGACATACCCTCCCCGGCCGCGAGCCAGGCTGAGTGGTGCGGCGGCGAGGTCGTCTGGGAGGCCGACGACCTTGCGGTTATACGAGCCGTTTACGGCGATTGAGGGGCTTTAGCCCCGAAAGCAGCATGTGAGGACGCCGAAGGCGTCCGCAAGTTATTCAACGTCCAACCCGCCCAGGAGGCGTCATGTCCAAGGTGCTCTACGAGAAGCGCGACCGGATTGCGTACATCACCATCAACCGGCCCGAGGCGCGGAACGCGATCGACCCGGACGTCCACCGGCTGATGATCGAGACGTGGGCCGACTTCCGCGACGACGACTCGGTCGACGTCGCGATCCTGACGGGCGCCGGGGAGGCCTTCTGCGCCGGGGCGGACCTGAAGACCTACATCCCGCCGATCATCGAGAACGCGACGCCGGGTGAGATCAGGCGAATCGTCGACCTCGGCCTGAACGGCTTCACGCGCGGCATGCACCGCATCCCGAAGCCGATCATCGGCGCGATCAACGGCTGGGCCCTGGCCGGAGGGCTCGAGACGGCGCTCGCCTGCGACATCCGGATCGCATCCGAGCGGGCGATGTTCGGCTCCTTCGAGGCACGTCGCGGGTTTCACCATGGCGATGGCGGCCTCGTGCGCCTGGTCAACACCTGCGGGACCGGAATCGCCCTCGAGATGCTCCTCACGGCCGAGCCTATCGACGCCCAGCGAGCCCTCGCGGCGAACATGGTGTCGAAGGTCGTCCCTCACGACACCCTGATGGCGGAGGCGGAGACGGTCGCCCGCCAGATCCTCCGCAACTCCCAGGCCGCGGTCCGCTCGGCGAAGGAGACGATCCTCGACGTCATCGGCCAGCCGCTCGACTTCCAGCTCCGCACTGAGGCCTGGAACGCGTACACCTGCGCGGACCCCGGCGAGACGCTCGAGCGGCTCGACAGCTTCTACAAGAAGACCGACGCCGGCCGCGCCGGGGCCCATGAGACCGAGGCCTGAGGCCCGGCATGCCGCGCAGCGCACTCGTCACCGGAGCGGCGCGGGGCATCGGCGCGGCGATCGCGACGCGACTCGCAGCCGACGGGCTCGAGGTCGTGACCCTGGATCGCACCGCGGGCTCCGACCTGCAGGTGGACCTCGCGGCGGACGAGCTTCCCGAGCTCGGCGAGTTCGACGTCTGCGTCTCGAACGCGGCGATCACGGACACGATCGCTCCCGCACACCGGATGAGCCCCGAGCAGTGGGACCGCGACATCGCCGTCAACCTCACGGGTGCGTTCCGGGTCATCCAGGCGTGCCTTCCCGGCATGCGCGAGCGCGGCTACGGACGGATCGTCGTCATCTCGAGCGGCGCGGCGACCACAGGCCTGCCCGGACAGGTTGCCTACTCGGCGTCGAAGGCCGGCCTCCTGGGGATGGTGAAGACCATCGCGGCCGAGAACGCCGGCCGCGGAATCACCGCCAACGCCGTCCTCCCCGGCATGGTCGCGACGGAGAAGGTCCTCGCCATGCCCGAGGGGATCCTGGAGCGCCTGCGCGCGACGCTACCAACGGGACGCATGGCCGAGCCGGCGGAGGTCGCGGCGCTCGTCGCGCACCTCGCGTCGGAGGAGGCCGGCTACGTCACCGGCCAGACGATCGCCATCGACGGCGGCGCCGCGCTCAACACGTTCTCCCTGACGCGACGTGAGCTTTGACTTCTCGGAAGTAGGCGTCTAACCGGGCTTCGACTCCCCGTAGCGCGCGAAGTGGCGCTCGGGAATGTCCGCCGGGTCCTTGTACCAGTACCAGGTGCACGGGTCGCGGTCGAAGTCCTCCGGCGGATCCGACGGGTACACCGGATAGCCGATCCAGCGGATCGGCAGCACCTCGTTCATGAACGCGCAGTGCGTGCAGTAGAGCGGGAAACCCTCCCGGCCGTAGCTCCAGTCGTGCGCCTCGTCCGTAACGCCAAAGCCCTCCGGCCCATAGCGGCGGTTGCGCCAGAGGCGCTGTCCCGACCCGCATGGGTTCATGGTGAAGGTGAGCTTCTCCTCGTCCTCGGAGATCTCAAACGCGCCCGGGCTGGGACCGACGCCGCTCGTCGAGTGCGCGCGCCAGGTTGCCGCAAGCGCGGCGGCGATCGTCTTGCGGTCGGTGCTGTCGATCGTCTCGACAGGCCGCTTCCAGCTGCGCTCGAGCGAGTAGGTCCAGGCCTCCTCCACCCCGTCGTCGCCAACCCGGTCCTTCACGTAGGAGATCAGCCCGGCGACGCCGTCCACGAGCAGGTCGTGCATGAACTGCGACTCGTGCTTCATCGCCTCACAGAGGCGCTTTGCCGCGTCGAGGTCGCCGGCGTCGATCGCCTCGATCGCCCGCTCCATCGTCGGCCGTGCCATCTCGCCGAGCTCCTCCTCAGAAAACCACCGCTCACCCATTCCGTCTCCTCGCTCGCGTGCTTCCCCTTGCTTGGAGACCAGCCTAGTCCGGCGGACGAAAAGGCCGCGCAACACTCGCGCGGGGCAGGGTAACTCCACCCATGCCGGGCGGCGAGCTGAACGAGGCGGTCAACGCGCGCCCGCTCCGGGCTCGGCCGTCTAAGTCGCCGGGACCGGGTACCGTGCCTCTCCCCCCACAAAGGAGCACACCCAGCATGCCAACAGGAACAGTTAAGTGGTTCAACGACGAGAAGCGTTTTGGCTTCATCACCGACGATGACGGCGGCAAGGACCTCTTTGTACACCAGAGCGGAATCACCGACGGCTCGACGACTCTCCCCGAGGGGACAAAAGTCGAGTTCGAAGCTGAGTCATCCGACCGCGGCCCGAAGGCCGTAAACGTCCGGCGCGTCTGACGCGCCACGCCGGGCCGCCGGCTCGGTGAACGCCGAGCCGGCGCGCCAGGCGTCAGGGCTGAGCGCGGGCGCCGCGGAGGCGGATGCGCTGAAGGCCGTGCTCGACGGCGCGGCGCGACCCGCGGGCGACGAGCTGCCAGTTGTGCTCGTCGCCGCGGATCATCCGCAGGTGAGTCGCAAAGCCTCGCGGCATCGGCCGCTGGCCTCGTAGCCGCGCGAGGCGCCGGTAGCGGTACCAATTCTTGCGGAGCTCACGGACCAGGCCGCTCGGCCTCGACCTTGCCTCCTGGCCTCGCCGTGCGTACCGTGGAATCGGGGTGGCCCGGAGCTGGTCCAGCGTGGCGTCGGGGACCTCACTGCCCATGCGTGCCGCCAGATAGCCGAGCATCGCCGCGAGACCCCACGTGACCTCGTGCGAGCGCGCCGCCGCGAGGAAGAGCTCCCAGTCGATCGGCGCCGAGGCCATCACGGTGGCGGCGTCGGGGACCCAGCGAAACGCGAGGTTGCTCCAGTAGGTCCCGTGGACGAGAACGTGAAGGAGCTGGTCTGTCGGCGAGAGCGCGAGCGTGGGCGCACCGAACAGCTCGAGTGGCACCGCACGCCTCCAGAGCTCACTGTCGTCCGAGGGCTGCCAGAGGAGATTCCAATGCAGGTCGAGTTGACGAGCGCCGGAGTCACGGAGGGGCGCCCCGTGGCGTACGTCCATCGTGTGAGCGAGGTTGTCGATCGAGCTTCGCCAGCCGTGCTCCGCGAGGACGCCGATCGCCTCCGGCGCCCGGTCGAACGGTACGAGGAGGTCGACGTCGCCCATCGGCCTGACGCCATCGTCGCGGTAGTGGAGCTTCGCTAGCGCGACTCCCTTGAGGATCATCGTGGGAATCCCGGCAGCTGAGAGTGCCTCCACGGCGTCCGCCGCTTCGCGGAACCGCATCTGGTTTGCGGTCCAGGCCTTGCGGTAGACGCCCTTCAGCACGGCCAGGTCCCGATCGTCCGCCCCCCGGCCGGCGATCGCTCGGTACACGAGGGGCAGGAGCTGTTGGGAGCACCAGTCGATCTCCTCCAGCCGGTTGGCGGATCGCCAGGATTGCCAGGCGGCAAGGCCCCGTTCGTCGGCGTGGATGCCGGCCTCGATCAGGAGCTCGCGAGCGGCCGAGGGCCAGCTCGATGAACCCAGCCGGTGCCGCGCGCTCACGCGTCGGCTCCAACTTCGACCGGAGAGGGCCTGGCGAGGGGCGCGGGCACCAGTCTTCCCTGGTCGAGGTGGCAGATCCGGTCGGCGAGCCCGAAGAGCGCCTCGTCGTGGGTCACGATCAGGATCGCGGGCTTTGACGCGACGTTCGCAAGGGTCTCGAGCAGGCGCAGCAACCCGTCCTGGTCGAGGTGCACGCTCGGCTCGTCGAGGATCAGGAGCCGAGGCTCGCGAACCAGCGCCCGGGCAACCGCCAGCCGCTGCCGCTGCCCGCCCGAGAGCAGCCCGCCCTCGTCGCCCACCTGCGTCTCGAGCCCGTCCGGGAGCTCGGCCACGAACGACGCCGCGCCCGCGAGCTCGAGCGCAGGGCGATCCTGCGTGTCCCCGGCTCCCGGCCTGACATAGCGTAGGTTGTCCAGCACCGAGCCGCG
>JAWVFM010000422.1:0-3069 GCA_033856015.1 Solirubrobacterales bacterium | reverse complement strand
TCAGCAACACCGCACCCTGGGCGCAGCCGGGCGCGCCGCAGAAGGGGCCGAAGCCGCTCCAGTAGGCGGCGTCAGCCGTCCAGCGTTTCGTGCACCGCCGTGTAGGCCGCGAGCGTCCAGCCGTCGTGGTCGGCCGGATCGGCGTCGATCGAGACGACCGGGATGCGCCAGCGTTCCGCCGCGCTCGCCACGATCTGCGACCCGGCTCTCAGGGCGTCCCCGTCCACGGTGCCGGCCGCCTCGTACACGAAGCCCCTGACCGGGGAGTCGACGAGCTCCTCCAGCACGCGCTCGAGCCGTGGCCCGTTGAGCGCGGCGACCGATTCCGCATCCCCCCTTGCCGAGCCCATGAGCCAGCAGACCACGGTGATGTCCGCGACGTGATCGAGGAGCGTGGCGACCTGGTCCGGGTCCGCACGGACGGCGTCGAAGCCGGCTGCCTCGATGGCGGCGACACCCTCGGCGCTGCGGCTGGTGCCGCGAACCGTCCACTCGGCGGCGCTCAGCTCCGCAGCGAGGCTCCGCCCGCGGCACCCGCAACCGACGATCAGCGCCCGAGCCAAGGACTAGATCTCGTCGAGCTCGTCGAGCCGGCTGTCGCGGACCTGGCGGGCGCGCGCGCGGATCGCCTCGTCCTCGCGCGCCATGTCGTGGGCGTCCTGCTCGGTGATCTCTTTTGCCCCACGGCGGCGCCGGTACTGGTTCTGAGCCTCGATCATCTGCGCGAGGTCATCGACCTCGAGCTGGGCCTCAGTCTCGTAGGAGCGGGTCGGCTTCCAGTCGACGAGATCCGCGCCGCTGCCCGGGTAAGCCCGCGCAAGGAGGACGAGGAGCAGGACGAGGAAGCCGACTCCGCCAAGGGAGATGAGGATGAAGTCCATTGGCCAAGGAGACCTTAGCCCCCCAGCCGGAGGTGCGGGGCCGGGCGACGTGCTGCGTGCGATGATCGCGGCGTGACCGAGGCCCTCATCCTCGACGCCCTGCGGACGCCGATGGGCCGCTACGGTGGCGTGCTCGCCGGCGCCAGGCCGGACGACCTCGCCGCGCACGTGGTCCGCACGGCGGTCGACCGCAACGGCCTCGACCCGGCGGAGATCTGCGACGTTTACTTCGGCGCCGCGAACCAGGCGGGCGAGGACAACCGCGACGTCGCACGCATGGCGGTGCTCCTCGCCGGCCTGCCCGTGTCGGTCCCCGGCGTGACCGTGAACCGCCTCTGCGCGTCCGGCCTCGAGGCGGTCAACCAGGCCTCGCGTGCCCTGCGGCTGGGCGAGGGCGACCTCTACCTGGCCGGTGGGGTCGAGTCGATGAGTCGGGCGCCGTGGGTCGTGCCGAAGCCGGCGAAGGGCTTCCAGCGCGGGCCGCAGACGATGCACGACACGGCTCTCGGCTGGCGACTCGTCAATCCACGTATGGACGAGCTCCACTCGACCGAGTCGATGGGCGATACCGCGGAGAACGTCGCCGTGCGCTACGTCGTATCCCGTGAGCGCCAGGACGAGTTCGCGCTTCGCAGCCACCAGCGCGCGGTCGCGGCCGCCGCGGAGGGGCGCTTCGACGACGAGCTGGTCGCGGTCGAGGTCCCCGCCGGCCGGCGCGGCGAGACCACCGTCGTGGAAGTCGACGAGGGACCGCGCGCCGACACGAGCCTCGAGACCCTTGCCGGCCTGCGTCCGGCGTTCCGCGAGGGCGGCAGCGTCACCGCCGGGAACGCCTCGACGCTCAACGACGGCGCGGCGTGCCTGGTGATGGCCTCGAGCGAGCGGGCCGAGAAGCTCGGGGCGCGCCCGCTCGCGCGGGTGGTCTCGATCGGCGTCGCCGGGGTCGACCCGGCCTATATGGGCATCGGCCCGGTTGAGGCCATCCCACGGGCGCTGCGCGGCGCGGGGCTCGAGCTCGCCGACGTCGACCTCATCGAGATCAACGAGGCGTTCGCGGCCCAGGTCCTCGCCTGCGTCGACCAGCTCGGAATCGAGCCCGAGCGCCTCAACGTGAACGGGGGGGCGATCTCGCTCGGCCACCCGCTCGGTTGCTCCGGAGCCCGGCTCATGACCACGCTCGCATGGGAGCTGCGCCGCCGCGGCGCCCGTTTCGGGGTTGCGGCGCTCTGCGTCGGCGTCGGCCAGGGCGTGGCGACGGTGATCGAGAACCCGGAAGCCGCTTGAGAGCCCTTGCCGGTGTCGCGCCCGCGACGGCGGCTCGGTAGCCTCGCCCCCGCAATGAGCATCGAAGAGATCGTCAGCGTCGACGGAACGATCGGCCCGACCGCCGAGGCAGTCGTCCCGCTGAAGGACGACGGCCTCTACCGCGGCGACGGGGTCTTCGAGGTCGCTCGCCTCTACGGGGGCCGGCCGTTCGCGCTCGAGCAGCACCTCGACCGGCTCGAGCGCTCCGCATCGCAGATCGAGCTGCCCGTCGACCGTGCTGCCGTGGAGGCCGAGGTGGTGGCCCTGCTCCGCGCGCACGGCGATGCCGACGCGCAGCTTCGGATCGTCCTCACGCGCGGCGGCCGGCGGATCGCCGCGATCGAGCCGCTGCCCGGCCTCGCCCCGTCGGTGAGCCTCGCGACGGTCACCTATATGCCCTCGGTCATCCTCACGGGCGCGAAGACGCTCTCCTACGGCGCCAACATGGAGGCAACGCGCCTCGCCGCTGCGCAGGGCGCCGACGAGGCGGTGCTCGTCCAGCCCGACGGCATCGTCCTCGAGCCGCCGACCTCCACGATCTTCTGGGCGAGCGCGTCGGGCGCGCTGCGGACACCCGCCCTCGACACCGGCATCCTCGACTCGATCACCCGAGGCAAGCTCATCGAGGCCCTCGGCGATGTCGAGGAGGGCCATTTCCAGCTCGACGACCTGCTGGGCGCCAGCGAGGCGTTCCTCGCGTCGTCGGTTCGCGAGGTTCAGCCGGTGAGCGCGATCAACGGCACGGAGCTCGATCGCCACGGCAGCCAGACGCAGCGGGCGCGGGCCGCGTTCGACGGCCTGATCTCCGACTGGCTGGCAGCGGAGGGCTGAGCCGTGGACCTCGAGCTCTCGGACGAGCAGCGCCTGATTCAGGAGACGGCGC
>JAWVFM010000421.1:0-4985 GCA_033856015.1 Solirubrobacterales bacterium | reverse complement strand
AGGTTGACGAAGGCCTGGCGGCGCTGCTCGACCGCAGGGCGCAGGGCCGGATTGCGGGCGGCCTCGAGGTAGATCTCGAACTGCGCGAGCCATGCCCGCGGGGCCTCCTGCGAGTCCGGCACCAGTGCCGCGGAGAGCGCGAGGCCGGCCTCGTCGCGGGACGCCAGGTCGGCAATGCTGTCGGCAAGCTTCTCGAGACGTTCGACCTCTGCCCTGGAGAGCGACTCCAGCGCCTCCCGGAGGATCTCCTCCTTGGAGGCGAAGTAGTACGTCGTCGCAGCGAGGGGCACCTTCGCCTCGCGGGCCACGGCCCGGTGGGTGACCGCGCCTAGCCCCCGTGTGGCGATGATCTGGACCGCGGCGTCGATGATCGCCGCCCGCCGCTCGGCGCGCTGGCGGCTCCTGAGGCCGGGCGGAGGCGAGGCCTCCGAAAGGCTCACGAGGTGCCCTTGGGCGTGGGGATGGGCAGCTTCCCCTCGAGCTCTCCTGGCTGCCAGCGAGTGGTTGGGAGGATGGCCCGCTCGATCACCCGCGAGCTGTAGCGCTTGATGACGGCGAGCATCGAGCGCACCAGCTCCTCCCCGAGCAGGTGCGGGTCGAGGCCAAGGTCGCGGAGCTTCGTGTTCGTGGCGTTGTAGTAGTGCTGCTCCATCTCGACTCGCGGGTTCGGAAAGTTGCGGATCTCCACGTCGTACCCGACCTCGGCGGCGCTTCGCTTCACCAGCTCGGCGAGCCCCGTCACGGAGAACTGCTCGGTGAACTGGTTGAACACGCGGTACTCGCCGAGCTCGGGCGGGTTCGCCACCGCGAGCTCGACGCACTGGATGGTGTCGCGGATGTTCAGGAAGCCTCGGGTCTGGCCGCCCTCCCCGTAGACGGTGAGCGGGTGGCCGATGACCGCCTGCACGCAGAAGCGGTTCAGCACGGTCCCGAAGTACTCGTCGTAGTCGAACCGGGTCAGAAGCCGCTCGTCGCTCGCCGACTCCTCCGTCTCGACGCCGTAGACGACGCCCTGGTTCAGGTCGGTGGAGCGCAGGCCCCAGATGCGGCACGCGAAGTGGATGTTGTGCGAGTCGTGGACCTTCGAGAGGTGGTAGAGGGAGCCCGGCATCTTCGGGAACGGCAGGATGTCGCGGCGGCCCCGGTGCTCGATCTCGATGAACCCCTCTTCGATGTCGATGTTGGGAGTCCCGTACTCGCCCATGGTCCCGAGCTTCACGAGGTGGCAGTCGGGAACCAGGTCCCGGATCGAGAAGAGCAGGTTGAGGGTGCCGATGACGTTCGTCTGCTGCGTCTCCATCGCATCGCGCCTGGAGCGCATCGAGAACGGCGCGGACGCCTGCTCGCCGTAGTGGACGATCGTCTCGGGGCGGATGTCGGCCAGGACGCCGTCGAGGAACTCTGGGTCCTCGATCGAGCCGACGAAGGCCCTGATCTCGTTGCCCGAGACCTCGCGCCAGGCGTCGATCCGATCGTCGAGCGAAGCGATCGGCGTCAGCGAGTCCGTTGAGTTTTCGACGTGCCAGCGGCGGCGAGAGAAGTTGTCGACGACCGCGACCTCGTGCCCCCGTGAGGAAAAACGCATCGCGGTCGGCCATCCGAGGTATCCATCACCGCCCAGGATGAGGATGCGCATTACGCGGGGAGGGTAGCCGACCCCGCCCCGCTTATCCTCTTGCGCCGTGTCCCCGTTGCAGGCCAGTCTCTTCCCACCGGAGCTCACCGCGATCCGCGCCGGCGGCTTGGTCGCCGCCGCCGCGATCGCCGGGTTCGCCATCTGGCGGCGACGCAGCCTGAGGAACGCCGACCTCCTGATCCTGCTCGCGATCGCCCTCGGCCTGGCCCTCGTCTCGGGGACCCAGGCGCTCGACGCGCTGCTCTCGGCGTTCTCGTTCAAGAAGGGCAACGGGACCCGGATCGTCGGCGTCGCCGTGTTCGCCATCCTCATCCTCTTCGCCCTCGTCCTGCGCTCGCTCGCGCAGAGCTCACGGATCACGCGCGAGCTGTCCGGCCTCCTGGAGGGCCTGGCGTGGGAGGAGTTCCGCGCGGGCGACAACCCGGACCGGTTCCGAGACCGCCTCGGCATCCTGATCCCGGCCTACAACGAGGCCGAGTCGATCGGCCAGGTGCTCGATCGCATCCCAGCGGAGGTCTGCGGCCTCGAGACGGCGGTGCTGGTGGTGGACGACGGCTCGCGAGACGGCACGGGAGACGCGGCCAGGGCGCACGGCGCGGTGGTCGCGAGGCACGTGATCAACCGCGGCGGAGGCGCCGCCCTGCGGACGGGCTACCGGCTCCTTGCCGACTCCGGCGCAAGGATCGTCGTCACGCTCGACGCCGACGGGCAGCACCGGCCCGAGGAGATGGCCCGGCTCGTCGAGCCGGTCATCTCGGGCGAGGTCGCCGTTGCGCACGGCTCCCGCGTCCTCGGCAACGCGGACGAGAACACCTTCGCTCGCGAGCTCGGAATCGTCTTCTTCAACCGGGTCGTCAGCCTGATCACCAGGACGAAGGTGAGCGACTGCTCGAACGGCTATCGCGCCGTTCGCGCCGACGTCCTACCCCAGCTCGTGCTCCGCCAGGAGCAGTTCCATACCTCGGAATTCATGATCGAGGCGATCAAGCGCGGCATCCCCGCGAGGGAGGTGCCGGTCACCGTCGAGCGCCGCCTGCACGGACACTCCAAGAAGCCCGCGGTGGTCCGCTACGGCGTGGGCTTCGCGAACGCGATCGTCAGGACCTGGCTCCGCTGAGCGGCAGAGCGGACCCGGCGGGGAAGCCCCTCGGTAGTCGCTCGAACCGATGTCAGCGGCGCCTTAGGGGAGCGCTGCGAGCGCGTTGATCAACGCCGCGCCGCCGGCCGGCGTACCGATACCCGTGCCGTTGTCGTAGCCGGGCGCGGTCTGCAGGCTGGTGTCGCGGTCGATGCTGCGAAGCGTGAACGAGATTCCGTCCTTCAGGTTCACCCCGTTGTTGTAGTCGGCGCGCGCCGCAGCCAGCTTGCTGGGGCTGGGAACGATGTCGCTGTACACGCCGGGGTTGCTCTGCGCAAGCTGGTACAGAGCCGGGTTGACGAATCCCAGGCGACCACCGTTTGCGGTGTTCGCGTCGGCCATGTAGCCGGCCATGAGCGGCGACGAGAGGCTCGTGCCGCCGATGCGGTACTCGCCGTAGTGCTTCTTCCCGCTCGGGAACGTCTGCGTCTCGCCGACCAGCATGCCCGTGGTCGGGTCCCCGACCATCGAGATGTCCGGCGTCACGCGGTCGTGGCCGGCGTACATCCCGGAGTAGCTGTCCGGAACCACGGCGTTCTGATAGGAGGGCTCGGGGAACAGCCGCGAGGTGCCGCCGCCGCCGCCGTACAGGAACGGGCCCGGGGGCTTGGGTGCCCAGCGCGCGTTCTTACCGCCGGGCTGGCCCTTCAGCCCGGAGATGTGCGTTCCCCAGACGGTCTCGAACGTGCGATCGCCCTGGGGGCCGACGCCGAGCGAGGTGCCGCCAACCGCGGTGACCAGCGGGCTCGACGCCGGGTAATCCGCGGTGACGTACCCGGTGGTCGTGTGCTCGTCGCCGTTGTCCCCGGAGGAGAAGAACATGCCCTGGCCCTGGGCGACGGCCTGCTGGAACAGCTCCTCCTGCGCAGTCACCGTCGCGACCTGCTCGCCGAGCGAGCCGTACGAGTTGGTGATCATGTCGGCGTTGTCGTCGTCGAGCGCGGTGCTCATGGTCCGCAGCAGCGCCCTGGCGCTCGGGTCAGCCGCGCCGTAGTAGTGGATCGTCGCGTTCGGGGCCATTGCATGGACGGCCTCGAGGTCGAGGGTCTCCTCGCCGTACCAGCCACCCTGGCTGTTCGGGCCGCAGCCGACCTGGCAGGAATCGCTCGACACCGTCTGCGTGATGTTCGGCGCCGGCAGCCCGTGCAGGTCGCTGTACTTGGAGACGTCGGCCACGATCGTGGGCGCGGCGAACGCGTCGATGATCCCGACCGTCTGGCCGGAGCCGTCGTTGCCCGAGCCGAGCGCCGTGTCGACCCCATAGGCGCTCTGGAGCTGATCCGGAACGTATCCGCACGGTGCGAACGGCTGCGCGGCGTGGTAAGCGTGAGGCACCCGGTACTGGGGAGGCGTCCGGTTGGATGAGAAGTTCTTGCCCCACCACCTGTTGCACGGCCGGGCGTTGGCGAACGCGGCCGGGGGCGGCGCCGAGGCTTGCGAGAGCGGACGCTGGAGGGTCTGGTCCAGCCCGACCACGCCGGAGACGTAGCGGCTCACCGAAGCCGGCAGCGAGACGGGCTTCGCCGTGCCGCGAAGCACGCGATGGCCAACCCTGTAGTTCTCCAGGCGGGTGCCGAAGGCGCGCTCGGCCGCACTCGCCGAGCCGACGGCGTCGAGCAGGACCCGGCTCCGCGAGATGCCCGTCACATGCAGACCCTTCGAGCGCAGGAACGACTTGACGGCGGCGACCCGGCCAGCGCTGGGCGCGTAGCGCGCCCTGAAGGCGCCCGCAGAGAGGAACTGGCGGTAGCTCGAGCTCGAAGGATCGCTCACAGCCGCGGTGAAGTGCTTGAGCTTCGCGCCATGGCTCCAGCGGAGTGCGATCGTGAGCGGGACCTTGCCCTCGGCGTTGCCAACCGCGGCGGCGGGCTTCGCGAAGGAGGACACACTGTTCTTGAAGGTCTTGCGCGAGGAATGTCGCGCTGCCGACGAGCCACCCGGCAAGGCCAATGCCACCGTCGACGTCACGGCGGCCAAGCCAACGACGAGCGCTCTCGCGCGAAGCTTGTTCATTCGATCCTCCTACCCGCTGCTGTCAAAAGACTTCCTACCGTTCGGCTGGAGACCCGCACTCCCCCAGTGCCGACGTTCTGAATGTCTATCAGCGTTTCGCGTTCAGGGGCGGACCGGTGGGCGCCGGATCTCGCTCGGGTCCGGCAGATACAGCTCGGTCCCGCACCGCGTGCACACCTGGACGTAGAGCTTCTCGAC
>JAWVFM010000420.1:0-4522 GCA_033856015.1 Solirubrobacterales bacterium | reverse complement strand
CCTCCACCGGGGCGTTGGAGCTAGTGCGCTGGGCGGTCGCCTGCCTCGTCGGCTCGGCGGCGATATCGTCGGGGGGCGCGCGGCGCGCCTGCGGTTGGTCGGCATCCTCGGAGGTCGCCTCGGCCTCGAGCCGCGCGCGCTCCTCGGCCTCCGCCTCGAGCCGGGCGCGCTCCTCGGCGCCCATCGGGCGGTCCGACTCCAGGGAGATCGGCTCGAGCTCGGCGCCCGGGGGAAGGTCCTTCGCCTTGGCGCCGGCCGGTGGCTCCTCGGCGGGCGGCTCCTGGCCGGCATCGGCGGGGGCCGGCGCGTCAGGCTCGGTGGCCGCGGCAGCCTCGGGCTCATCCGCGGCAGGCTCGGCAGCCGGCTCCTCGGGCTCGGCCTCTGACTCTTCGGCAGCCGGCTCCTCGGCCTGGGGCTCCTCGGCAACGGGCTCGTCGGCCGCCGGCTCCTCGGCCTGCGGCTCCTCGCCCTGCGACTCCTCAGCCACAGGCTCGTCGGCCTCGGGCTGATCGCCGTTCGCCGGCTCGGTGCGCTCTTCGTCGGCCATCAGGTGGCGACCTCCATCGGGGCCGGCTTCTGCGCCTGATGCGGATGCTCAGCCCCGGGATAGATCTTCAGCTTGGTGAGCTGCTGGCGGGCGAGGCGGTTGCGGGGAAGCATGCCCTTGACCGCCTTGCGGATGACCTCCTCGGGCCGCCGCTCGAGCATCTCGGCGAGCGTCCTCGAGCGCAGGCCGCCGGGGTAGCCGCTGTGCCGGTAGTAGATCTTGTCCTGGAGCTTCTTCCCGGTGACGTGAATCTTCGCCGCGTTGACCACGACCACGAAGTCGCCCGTGTCGCAGTGGGGGGTGTACTCCGGCTTGCGCTTGCCGCGCAGGACGTCGGCGATCTGCGTGGCCAGCCGGCCGAGGGTCTGCCCCTCGGCGTCGACGATGTGCCAGTCGCGCTGGCGGTCGGTGGCTTTCGCTACGTAGGTCTTCATGGTGAAAAGCGGCCCAGAGCCGCGAAAACCGCGCCCGGCCGAGCGCGGTCCGCTGATGATAAACGAGGCGCGGCGTGCACCGAGTGCGGCGGCCTGCAGTCCTACGAAGTGCATCTCAACCGCTCGGCTGGTATCAACGTGGCCACGTGGTGAAGCCAGCCCCCACCCTCGAGACCTGGGACAGGTGGAGCTGATGCGCAGACGCGCGGCCGCCCTGGCCCCGGTGCTCCTCGCACTCGTCGCTCCTGCCTGGGCGGCCGCAGCCGATCACGCCCCACAGGCCGCCAGGGTCCAGTGCGTAACGGCCTGCGCCGGCGCTCACCGCGTCGCCCCGGGATCCACAGTGCGCTGGGAAGGGCGACACCTCGCGGCCATCAAGTCCGTTCGCTTCTCCGCCCATGGCGGACGGGAGAACGTCGACCCCACCGCCTCGCGAGGGAACTTCGTGACCGCGCGGGTGCCCCGCCGCGCGGTGACCGGCAGACCGGTGCTGGTGGGCTCACGCGGGCAGCAGACGTATGCGAAGGCGGTGCTGAGCGTGGTCTCGCGCCATCGTGTGCTGAGCCCCAACGCCTTCGGCCTGCTGCACTCCCGTGCCAGGCCGCACACCGCCTTCTTCGACGGCCACCAGGTGCGCGTCAGCTTCAGGTTCGCGGCGCGTGGCCCGCGCGACGTCAAGGTCAAGATGGTCAGGGCTTCGACCGGGGCCGTCGTCGACAGCAGGGTGCTGCACCAGGTGACGCCGTTTGCCAAGCACGTCCTTCGCTGGACCGGTACGCGCGGCGGCCGGTCGATCGCTCCGGCCGGCGTCTACGAGGTCCGCATCGGGCGCCCCGGCCACAAAGGCACACACGCCGGGCATTTCAAGCTGTTCCCGTTCGAGTTCCCGGTCCGCGGCAGCCACAGCTACGGCGGCGCCGAGCAGCGCTTCGGCGCGCCGCGCAGTGGCGGGCGGGTCCATCAGGGCCAGGACGTCCTATCTCCCTGCGGCACGCGCGAGGTCGCGGCGCGCGGCGGCCGGGTCCAGGCCGAGGGCTACGACCCGGTCCTCTACGGATACTGGCTCGTCATCGACGGCCGTCACACGCGCACCGACTACCGCTATGCCCACCTGGAGGCGCCAACCCCTGTTGCACGGGGGCGGCGCGTCCGGACCGGACAGACCGTCGGGCACGTCGGCCGAACCGGAAACGCGCGGACGGTCGGCTGCATGCTCCACTTCGAGGAGTGGCCACGCGGCTGGGAGAACGGGAGCCCGATCGACCCGCTCCCGGACCTCGAGCGCTGGGACCGCTGGAGCTGAGCTTGCTGATCAGCCGCCGTAGCTGAACGGCAGGCTCGACTCGACCGCATTCAGCGCCGGAGCGCCACGATCCCGCTCGGAGGGCTTCAGCTCGAGGCCGGCGGGCCACTCGATGCCGATCTCAGGATCGTCGAACGCGATCGCTCGCTCCGCGGCGCCCTCGTAGTACGCCGAGCACTTGTAGAGGACGTCGGCCAGGTCCGAGACGACGCAGAACGCGTGGCCGAAACCGTCGGGGCAGTAGAGCTGGCGAGCGTTCTCCTCGTCGAGGCCGAAGGCCTCCCACTCCCCGAACGTCGGCGAGCCTCGGCGCAGGTCCACCAGCACGTCGACGATCGCGCCGGTCGCGCAGCGCACGAGCTTCGCCATCCCCGGCTGGTAGTGAATCCCGCGGACCACTCCCCGGCTCGAGCGGGAGTGGTTGTCCTGGACCCACACATCGTCGATCCCGAGATCGGCGAAGGTGGTGCGGCGATAGGTCTCCTGGAAGAAGCCGCGGGCGTCCCGGTGGACCACCGGCTCGATCAGGACGGGGCCGGCCAGGCGTGTCTCGATCCGCCTCATGGCGTTCCCTCGCTCCTGGCAATCATCAGCATCCGGGTCACGAAGGGTCTGAGGCTACCTCGGCGGGTGAGACCTCTCCCCCCACGCCAGCTGGAAACATGCACCGCGGGATGACGACGGAACCTGCAGCCGGGACGGTGGAGCCGGCCAAGCCACAGCGCGAGCTGCGGCTCCTGAGCGTCGTCGCGCCGGCCCTCGACGAGGCCGAGACCGTTGTGGAGTTCCACCGCCGGATGGTCGAGGCGCTCGAGGGGATCGACTTCGAGCTGATCGTCGTCGACGACGGATCGACGGACGAGACGCCGGAGGTCCTCCGGCGGACCGCCGCGACCGATCCTCGGCTCAAGGTCATCACCCTCTCGAGGAACTTCGGCCACCAGGCCGCGATCACCGCCGGGCTGGACCACGCGAAGGGCGATGCGGTGGCGATCATCGACTCCGACCTCCAGGATCCGCCTGAGGTGATTCCAAAGCTGCTCGCACGCTGGCGTGAGGGTGTGGACGTCGTCTACGCCGTGCGCACGGTCAGGCCGGGCGAGTCGCGGGCGAAGCTCGCGACCTCGCGCTGGTTCTACAGGCTCTTCGGGCGACTTGCTCACATCGACCTCGAGCAGAACGCCGGGGACTTCAGGCTCTTCGATCGCGGCGCCCTGGACGCCCTGAACTCGATGCGCGAACGCAACCGGTTCCTCCGCGGGATGAGCGTCTGGATCGGCTTCACCCAGACCGCTGTTCCGTACGAGCGCGACCCGCGCTACGCGGGGGTTACGAAATACACGCCGCGGAGGATGGTCCGCTTCTCGCTCGACGCGATCTCGTCGTTCTCGCACGTCCCGCTCCAGCTCGCCACCGGTCTCGGCTTCCTCGTCTCCATGGCGGCGTTTCTCGGCATCCCGATCGCGATCGCCCGCAAGCTCACCGGCCATTCCGTCCCGGGCGTCACCACGATCCTCCTGGCGGTGCTGCTCATCGGCGGCATCCAGCTGATCACGGTCGGGCTGATCGGCGAGTACCTGGGCCGGGTCTACGACGAGGTCAAGCACCGGCCGTTGTACGTGGTGAAGGACCGCCTGAACACCCCCGCCCGGCGCCCGGGCCCGGACGACGGGCCTCCGGGCTAGCGCCGTCCGCTCCGGCTCAGCTAGTCACCACGCGGCGAGCAGCCTGAGCCCTACTCCCACTCGATCGTCGCCGGGGGCTTCGACGAGATGTCGAGCGCGACTCGGTTCACCCCGCGGACCTCGTTGATGATCCGGTTGGAGACGCGCTCGAGGAGGTCATACGGAAGCCGCGCCCAGTCGGCGGTCATCGCGTCCTCGGAGGTGACCGCTCGGATGACGATCGGGTAGGCGTAGGTTCGCCCGTCCCCCTGCACGCCGACCGAGCGCACGACGGGCAGCACGCAGAACGACTGCCACAGCTCGCGGTAGAGGCCGGCCGCGCGGACCTCCTCCTGCAGGATCGCGTCAGCCTCGCGCAGGATGTCCAGCCGCTCGGCGTTCACCTCGCCGCCGACGATCCTGATCGCGAGCCCCGGTCCCGGGAATGGCTGTCGCCAGACGATGCGGTCCGAGAGGCCGAGCTCGGCGGCCACGGCCCGGACCTCGTCCTTGAACAGCATCCGCAGGGGCTCGACCAGCTCGAAGCCAAGGTCGTCCGGAAGCCCGCCGACGT
>JAWVFM010000419.1:0-6166 GCA_033856015.1 Solirubrobacterales bacterium | reverse complement strand
GTGGTCGGGCAGGCCGACCCGCAGCACGCGGGCACGCCCTGCGCCCGGGCCCACCGTGTCCTCGAGGTGCTCCAGGACCCCGGCGCCGAAGCCACCGGGCAGGACGTTGTCCTCGATCGTCACGAGGAGCTCGTGGTCGGCTGCCAGGTGGTTCAAAAGCTCGGTGTCGAGGGGCTTGGCGAAGCGGGCATCGGCGACGGTGGCTGAGATTCCCGCCGTCGCGAGCTCGGCCGCGGCGTCGAGCGCGACCTTGACGCCGAACCCGTAGCCGACGAGGGCAACTCGCTCGCCCTGCCGAAGCGTCTCGCCCGTGCCGATCGGGATGAGCTCGGCGCTCGCCGGCATCGGCACGCCGATCGCGGCCCCTCGCGGGTAGCGCAGCGCGATCGGGCCTTCGTCGTGGGCGAGCGCGGTGCGCAGCATGTGGACGAGCATCGCCTCGTCGCGCGGTGCCATCAGGACGATGTTCGGCAGCGGGCGCAGGTAGGAGATGTCGAACGCGCCGTGGTGGGTGGGGCCGTCGTCGCCGACCAGGCCGGCGCGGTCCATGGCGAACACCACGTTCAGGTTCTGCAGGCAGACGTCGTGGACGATCTGGTCGAAACCGCGCTGGAGGAAGGTCGAGTAGATCGCGGCAACCGGCTTCGCGCCCTGAAGCGCGAGCCCGGCGGCGAACAGGACCGCGTCCTGCTCGGCGATGCCGACGTCGTAGTACTGCTCGGGAACAGCAGCGGCGAGCGCATCGAGGCCGGTCCCCCCCGCCATCGCCGCGGTGATGCCGATGACGCGACGGTCGCGCTGGGCCTCGGCCACGAGGGCGTTCGCGAAGACCTGCGTGTACTGCGGCGGGTCAGCGGGAGGCGGGTCCTCGAGGAGCTCGATCGGCTCGGGCGAGTCCGTCTCGCTCACCGGCTCGGGCTTCTTCGGCGCCGGCTCCCGGTTGACGATCGAGCCCGGCTTGGCCGCGTGCCAGCGCTCCATTCCCTCGAGGCCGCCGTCCTCGGCCGGCGAGAAGCCCTTGCCCTTGACGGTGTGGATGTGGACGACCACCGGGCGATCCGCCTCGAGCGCCTCGCCGATGGCGTGGCGAAGGGCGCCAACATCGTGCCCGTCGATCACGCCGACGTAGGCCAGGTCGAGCTCCTCGAAGAGGAGCCCAGGCGCCCAGTAGGCCTTGAGCGCGGCCTTGATCTCCGGCCCGAGGCGCTCGATGCGACGGCCGAGGCCGAGCGGGAGCCTGGTGAGGCGGTCCTCCATCGATTCGCGGGCGGCGTAGAGGCGGCGGTTCAGGCGGACCCGGTTGAAGTTGCGCGAGAGCGCTCCGACGTTCGGCGAGATCGACATCCCGTTGTCGTTCAGGACGATCACGATCGGCGTCTCGAGCCCGCCCGCGTTCTGGAGCGCCTCGTACGCCACGCCACCGGTGAGGGCCCCGTCGCCGATGACCGCGACGACCTTGCCGTCGACGCCGATGCCCTTGCGCATCGCCTCCTTGATCCCGACCGCATAGCCGATCGAGGTCGAGGCGTGGCCCGCGCCCATGATGTCGTGCTCGGACTCGGCCACGGAGCAAAACGGCGCCAGGCCGCCGTACTTGCGGATCGTCGCGAGCCGGTCGCGCCGCCCGGTCAGGATCTTGTGCGGGTACGCCTGGTGGCCGACGTCCCAGAGGATCTTGTCGCGGGGCGAGTCGAGCAGGCTGTGGAGGGCGACGGACAGCTCGCAGGTGCCGAGGTTCGCGCCGAAGTGCCCGCCGACCTCGCCGATCACGTCGATGATGAGCTCGCGGGTCTCCTGAGCAACCTGCTGGAGCTCGGCGTCGGAGAGCCCGCGCAGGTCCGAGGGCCCGTCGATGCGGTCGAGGAATGTCGGTTGGTCGCTCATGTCTGGCGGGTGTGGATGAAGTCGGTCACGCGGCGGAGGTCGTCGGTTGCGGGCCCGGCCTCGTCGAGCGCGGCGACCGCCTTGGCATGGGACTCGCCGGCGAGCTCGCGCGCCCTCTCGAGCCCGTACAGGCTGACGTATGTGACCTTGCCATGACGCTCGTCGCTTCCGTGTGGCTTACCGAGCTGCTCGTCCGTCCCGGTGACGTCGAGGATGTCGTCGACGATCTGAAAGAGAACTCCGAGCTCCTCGGCGAAATGCCTGTATGGAATTGTCGCATCCTCGGCGATCCCGCCCAGGAGCAGGGGAATCGTGACGCTTGCCGCGATCAGCCGGCCCGTCTTCAGGGAGTGGAGCTCGCGCAGGCGGTCCGCGTCGACCCCCTGGGCGTCGGCGGTCACGTCGACGTACTGGCCACCCACCATGCCCGCGGCGCCGGTCGCGTCGACCAGCTCGCGTAGCGCGGCGAGCACCCGTCCCGGCTCGCCCGGCTGCTCGCGCGCGAAGAGGCTGACGGCCTCGGCGAACAGGCCGTCGCCCGCGAGGATGGCGACATCCTCCCCGTGGACCACGTGCGACGTCGGCCGGCCGCGCCGCAGCTCGTCGTCGTCCATGGCCGGCAGGGCGTCGGGGATCAGCGAGTGGGTGTGGATGAGCTCGATCGCGGCGGCGGCCGGCAGGAGCTCTGAAGGCTCGGTGCCGATGGCGCGCCCGCTTGCGAGGGCCAGCACGGGGCGCACGCGCTTGCCGCCCGCGAGCACTGAGTAACGCATGGCCTCCTCGAGGCCGCCGGTCGCCGGCGCCCGCGAGAAGCGCAGCGCCGCCAGGTGGTCCTCGACGAGGGCCCTGAGGTCCTCGGGGTAGGCGCTCACCGCTCAGCGTCGGGGCGAGCCGCGCGGTCGGTCTCGTTGCCCGCCTTGGCCACGAGGTCGGCCGCCTCGCGGGCAAGCCGTTCCGCGTCGGCATCGGAGAGATCGGGCTCGCGAAGCGCGGCCGCGATCGCACGCAGCCGCTCCGTGATCGGCGCGAGCTCGCTCACGCGTGCTCCGGGTGAAGCTCGCGCGCCGCCGCGCCGAGGATGCCGTTGACGAACCCGGGAGCCTCGGCCCCGCAGTAGCGCTTCGCGAAGCCCACGGCCTCGTCGATCGAGACCTCGACGGGAATGTCGTCGCGCTCGCGCAGCTCGTAGAGCGCCACACGCATGATCGAGAGCTCGAGCGGCGCGATCCGATCGAGCGTCCAGCCCTTCGAGAGCCGCGCGATCTCGGCGTCGATCTCGGCCAGGTGGGCGTCGGCTCCGTCCGCCAGCTCGCGCGTGAACGGCTTCGCGTCCACGAGCAGCTCCTCGAGCGGCCTGCCGGTCACCTCGCGCTGATAGAGGGCGACGGCGGCGTCGCGGCGCTGGTCGGAACGGCGCACGGGAACCTCAGGCGCGCGAGACGTACTCGCCGCTGCGGGTGTCGACGCGGACCCTCTCGCCCTCGTCGATGAACAGGGGAACCTGGATCTCGACGCCGGTCTCGAGCGTCGCCGGCTTGTTCCCGCCTCCGGATGCCGTGTCGCCGCGCAGGCCGGGGTCCGTCTTCGCGACGACCAGGTCGACCGCGCTCGGCACCTGTACGCCGGTCGCCCGCTCGTCGACGTAGAGGACCTCGACCGTGTCGTTGGGGAGCACCCACTTCATGTCGTCGCCTGCCGTCAAGCGCGGCATCTCGTACTGCTCGTAGGTGTCCACGTCCATGAAGACGGCCGCCTCGCCCGAGTCGTAGAGGTACTGCATGCGTCTCGTCTCGGTGCGCACCGGGCGAAACTTCTCCCCAGCCCGGAAGGTCTTGTCGACGACGGAACCGTCCTCGACCTTGCGCAACTTCGTCCGCACGAACGCGCCACCCTTGCCCGGCTTCACGTGCTGGAAGTCGACGATCCTGTAGATCGTCCCCTCGATCTCGACGTGCGCGCCGTTCTTGAACTGGTTGGTTGAGATCACGTCAGGAGCCTAGCGAGGGCCGTCGCCACAGCTATCTTCGGGGCGTGGAGGACAGCGCCAACGCCCTTGAGCACCAGCCCCACCGCCCGCGGCTCACGGCCGTGCTTCGCGAGGGCGAGCAGGTGACGCCGCTCGAGCTGTTCTTCGACCTCGTGTTCGTCCTGGCGATCACGCAGTGCACGGCGCTGATGTCGGCCGAGCCGGACTGGACGGGGCTGGCCAAGGCAATGCTCATCTTCGGGATGCTCTGGTGGGCGTGGGGCGGCTACGCGTGGCTGACGAGCGTCGTCGACCCCGAGGAGGGCGCGGTCCGCATCGTGATGTTCGTCTCGATGGCGGGGCTCCTGGTCTGTTCGCTCTGCGTCCCAAGGGCCTTCGACGACCTTGGCCTCACCTTCGCCGTCGCCTACGGCGTCGTGCGCGCCGCGCACATCGCGCTCTTCGTGATCGCCAGTCGCGACGACGCCAACCTGCGCCGCTCGGTCCTGGGCCTCGCGGTGAGCACGGCGATCGGGGTTGGGCTCCTCGCCACGGCGTCCGCGTTCGACGGTCTGGCCCAGGGGCTTCTGTGGCTCCTGGCCCTCGTCCTCGACATGGCGGGCCCGTTCTTCTTCGGCACCGAGGGCTGGAAGCTCGTGCCGAGCCACTTCGCCGAGCGCCATGGGCTCATCGTCATCATCGCCCTCGGGGAGTCGATCGTCGCGATCGGCATCGGCGCCTCCACCCAGGTCAACGCCGGGACGATCACGGCGGCCGTTCTCGGAATCGCGCTGGCCGCGGCCATGTGGTGGGCGTACTTCGACGTCGTCTCCATCCTCACGGCGCGCCGCCTCGCGGCGACCGAGGCGGGGCGCGAGCGCAACGAGATGGCGCGCGACTCCTTCTCCTACCTCCACTTTCCCATGGTGGCCGGGATCCTCCTGGTCGCTCTGGGCCTGAAGAAGACCCTTGCCCACGACGGCGACCCGCTGGGCGACATGCCGGCGTTCGCGCTCACGGGCGGGCTCGCGCTCTACCTGCTCGGCCACGTCTCCATGCGCCTGCGAAACGTCGGCACGCTGAGCCGGCGGCGGCTCGGCCTCGCGATCCTCCTCCTCGCGCTCACTCCGGCGGGGACGGCGCTGCCGGCGCTGGCGACGCTCGCGATCGTCACCGTGCTCGCCTGGGCGCTCATCGCCAACGAGACGCGGATGTACGGCGAGGGCCGTGACCGCGTGCGCCACGCCGCCGGCTGACCTGGCCGCATCTAGACTCGGCGCCGTGACCGAGGTCCCAGAGCTTCTCGATGCCCTCCTCCGCGCTCCCGGGCCCTCGGGCTACGAGGACGCGGCGACCACTGCCTGGCGCGCCGCCGCAGGCTTCGCGCGGGTCTCGCACGACGCGCTCGGCTCCTCCGTCGCGACCGTCGGCGAGGACGACGGTCAGCCCCTCCTGGCGATCGTCGGTCACATCGACGAGATCGGCGTGGTGGTCACGCACGTCGACGAGAAGGGGTTCGCCTACTTCGCCCAGATCGGCGGCTGGGACCCGCAGATCCTCGTGGGCCAGCGAGTCGTCATCGACGGGCGCGAAGGGCCAGTGCCCGGCGTTGTCGGGCGCAAGCCAATCCACCTGTTGGACAGCGACGCGCGCAAGAAGGTGGTCGAGCTGAAGGAGATGCACATCGACATCGGTACCACCGACGAGGATGAGGCTCTGGCGCTGGTTCGGGTCGGCGATGCGGGCGTGATCGCCGGCGAGCCCGAACGGCTTGCGGGATCCCGCCTGGTGTCGCGCTCGCTCGACAACAGGCTCGGTTGCTATGTTGCGCTCGAGGTGGCCCGCCGCGTCGCCGAGCGCGGGGAGCACTCGGCACGAGTGGCCGCAGTGGCCGCCGTCCAGGAGGAGATCGGCTCCATGGGGGCGGGGACGACCGCCTACTCGCTTCGCCCCGACGTGGCGATCGCCGTCGACGTGACGCACGCCACCGACGCGCCGGGGGTCAGCGAGAAGGAGCTGGGCAGCCACGCGCTGGGCTCCGGGCCGGCGATCGGACGCGGAGCCCGCCTCGCCCCGCGGGTCCACGAGCTCCTGACCGCGGCCGCCGAGAGCGCCGGCATCGCGTACACCGTGGAGGCCAGCGGGCGCGCCACGCACACCGACGCCGATTCGATCCAGACCTCCAGGGCGGGGATTCCCACTGGCCTCGTGTCCATCCCCCTCCGTTACATGCACTCACCGGTCGAGATGGTCGACCTCGACGACGTGGAGGCGGCCGTGACGCTCCTCGTGGCCTTCGCGGAGGGCCTCGACTCC
>JAWVFM010000418.1:0-4146 GCA_033856015.1 Solirubrobacterales bacterium | reverse complement strand
ATGCGGGCCAGCAGGTAGAGCAGCACCGGGTAGGCCAGCGGCACCGAGACGCCGATGTTGCCCTGGTTGAAGAAGTAGTGGGAGACGCCGAAGCCGAGCAGCACCAGCAGGTCCAGGTGAGCGACCCGCCCGAGCCGCCGGTAGTCGAGGAGGCCAAACAGGAAGAGAGCGCAGAGCGGCAGCCAGACGTAGGGGGCGTTGACCTTGCGACCGAACGCTCCCGGGTAGCCGCGGGCCATCTGCCAGGCGACCTGGTAGCCGGTCCAGGACTCGGTGATCTGCCCGGTCGAGTCGCTGACGATGACGAGCGCGAGCTCCTTGCCGCCCCGAAAGAACCCGACCTCCCACCGACCCTCCGGCTTGAAGGTCGGCGACGGGACCAGGTGGCCGTATCGCTGGCGCTCGGCGACGACCTTCGGGTCGTGCGAGGCGATCTGGACGACCCGGTGGGAGCTCAGGTTCTGCGGGATGGTGCTGGTGTCCTGGGCAGCGGCGCTCGGGGCAGCCCACAGCGTCAGCGCCAGGGCCGCTGCCGCGAGCACCGCGGACCGCGGTCGCGTCAGCGGAAAGTCCAAAGCTTGTTGCCGAGGAAGTTGAACGGCATCGCGGTCGCGACCGCGATCGCCTGAGCGGGCACGTCGCCCAGCCCCGCGACGTCTGCCAGGACGTAGAGGACGACGAGGTTGATGATGAGGGCGCCGACGCTCACGGCCAGAAAGCGAGCCGCCTGGAAGCCCGCGTGGCCCTCCGTGCCGCGGAAGGTCCAGATCCGGTTGAGGACGAAGTTGTTGGAGACCGCCACGCAGAAGGCGAGGACCGCGGCGATCAGGTGGTGGATGCCCGCGGCGTTGACCAAGAGCGTGAACGCGATCAGGTTGATGACGTATCCGCTGCCGCCGACGGCGCCGAACTTGAGCAGCTGGAACCAGTTGTCCGAGCTGCGCGTGCCCAGGTGGACGCGGCGCAGAAGCTCGGCGGCGCGTCGCTCGCCGCTGCCCACCGGCGGCGCCGGCGGCTCAGCCGGTTGCTGCGAGTACATCCGCGTCACGGGTCGCATTGTCGCTGGGCGCCAGTCCGAAATGGCCGAGGACGAGGTCGCTCACGTCGGCGATCGTCCACTGACGCCGGCTCTGGACGTCGAAGCCGTCGAGGCCGCAGGCGACGAGCGGCCCGACCGAGTCCCCGGCGCCGAGGCCGCCGTGGCTGCCGCCGCCCGCGTGGGAGGCCCCACCCCAGTCGACGCACTCGTAGCCCTCGGCGAGGGAGATGACGATCTCACCTGCCTGGGGTGCGTTGAGCGCTCCCCAGAGGCGCCCGAGCGCATCCGGATAGCCGGCGCTCGACAGCTCGCCGGAGTCGACCCGCGCCTCCAGGGTGCCGAGGTCGCCCTCGAAGTCCCAGCTCGCGCCGCGCAGATCGGCGGCGGCGGACCCGGGGCGGAAGCGAAGCTCCATGCCGGCGCGCTCGACAACGGCCTCCGCGCCGGGCGGCAGGCCGGCTGCCGCCGGGTCACGCTCGAGCGGCGTGCCATCGGGCCCCGCTAGCCATGCGAAGAGGTCCACGCCCTCGAGGGCCCGCAGGTCGTCGAGGGCCCCGCTGTGCACGGAGGCGAACCGCGGCCCCTCGGCAAGGACGTAGACGGACGCGGCGCGCGCGCTCGGGCTGACCGCGATCTCCGGCGGCGGCCCGTCCTCAAGCGAGGGCATCGCGACCCGCCACCTCGCGCCAAGCGCGTCGATCAGCGGGACCTCCTTCTCCACCTCGGTCTGGGAGTGGTCCGCGAGCATCAGCACCGCGTTGCCCTCGAGGAAGCGCTCCATCCCGCCCGACGCCTCGACCAGCTCCCCGAACGCCGCATCGGCAAGCGCGATCGACTCCTCCGTGGCCTGCGGGCCGAACCGGTGCGAGTGGTGGTCGTTGTCGGGCAGGGAGAAGAGGAGGAAGTCGTAGAGCTCCTCCTTCGCGAGCTCACGCCCGACGCAGCCCGAGTAGGCGTCGCGCGTTCCCGGTCGCGCGAGCGTCGGCTTGCAGACGACCTTGCGGCTCGCGTAGAGCTCGCCGTAGAAGAGCTCGTCCGGGCCCCAGACCGCATGGCGGAAGCTTGCGGCGAGGGCGACCCGGCGCAGGACCCCGTCGAGGCCGATCTCGTGGCGTCGCCGGCCGCGGTAGATCAGGAACGGGGTGCACGCGGTCCGGACCCCGGCGTCGCCGAGGCGCTCGAAGACGGTCTCGGCGTCGGCCGAAAGGTGGGCGAGGTTCATGTCGTAGACGATGTCGTAGAGCGTCCGAATCAGCCCCAGGGCCCGCGTCGCCTCGAACGACGAGCCGTACTCGACGTAGCGCCGCTCGATGCGGTGAAACCAGTTGACGGCGCTGATGCCGTGCCCGTCGGGCCGCAGCCCGGTCGTCATCTCCGAGCTCGCGACGGGGGTTACCGACGGGAATGTCGAGACGCAGTCCTCGACCATCGAGCCCTGCTCGAGAATTGCCCCGAAGTTCGGCGCGTTCCCGGACGCGACGGTGCGCTTGAGCATGTCCACGCGCAGCGAGTCCACCATCACGAGGACGAGCTTTCGCCCCCCGGCCCTGCGCGACGGGGGGTCCGAGGTTGCGCTCACCGCAGGACCCGGAGGCCCTCGTGCTTACGTGACTCGCGCCGGCGGCGCAGGACGAGAAGGGCGATGACCACAGCGAGCGCGACCAGGGAGACGGGCGCGATGACGAGGGCGAGCCCGGCGACGGCGAGGGCGAAGACGCCGACCATTCCCGCGATCGTCGAGGTACCCCCCTCGGCCCGGCTCGACGCGCCGGCGACCACGCCGCTCGCCACCGCATACGCGGGGAGCGAGACAAGCGCCCCCACCGGGATCCCGGGCCAGGCGGTGTGGTCGGAGCCGTTCAGGGACAGGAAGAAGAGAACGGCGCCGCCGAGCGCGCCGAGCAACGCGAGCGCCTGCCGCGAGCTCGCACCGAGCGCGCCGCCGAGCGCGCCCGCGAGGAGCCCGCAGGCGAGAGCAAGGCCAACGCCCTGGCAGCCGGCGGTGAAGACCGAGTCCATCGGCACCGCAGGCTAGCGATGCGCCGCCCTAGCTTCCGAAGTGCTGGGTCTTGCCGCAGCCGGCAAGCGTGACGTCGAGCGGGCCGTCGGTGGTGACGTCGAGGTTGACCTTGCAGTCGAGCCCGGCGCGCGTCGGGTGCACCGTGAGCTTCTGGAGGTTCGTGACGTCGAGGTGCAGGACGTCGCGCTTGGGCTGCTTCGGGGCCTTGCCCCAGGCGCGAGCGGTCTGCGCGTAAGTGAGCGGGCCGACGTTCCCGCCGGTGAGGGTCCCCGTGCTGTGCGTCGTCGGGTGAACGGGCGGATCACCCACACCGAGGCCCTCCGAGCGCGCGTCGACCTCGCCGAGCGGCGCGGGGCTGCCGCCGAAGCGGATCTTCATCCCCGATAGCCAGTAGGCGTGGTTGGCGACGGTGCCGTCCTGCGGGAAGTCCATGGACGGGTTGACGATGTACGTCACGTGGGCCGGGTTGCGGTCAACCTTCGCCGTGCCCAGGAACTTCGCCGCCGGCGCGTACTCGTCGTTGGAGGCAAGGAGGAAGTGGTCGACCGGCGGCGCGAACAGGTCAAACGCGTAGCGGTATCCGAGGCCGTCGAAGGTCTGCGCCTGCGCCACCGCCCCGGCAACCGGGACGAGCTCGTCGTTCGTCCCGTCCCAGATCAGGAACGGGATGTTGCGGACCGAGGCGAGCATGCGGTTCGTGTTCGACGCGGCTCCTCCGGGCTGCGGGTCGGCGGGCGGAACCCAGATCCCGAGCCCTGGCGGGCCGACGGTGGGCTGAGCGCGGGCGAAGAGGTCCGGGTACTGCGTCGCGAACTTGTAGGTCGCGTAGCCGCCCATCGAGTAGCCGGCGATGTCGGTCCAGCCCGGGTCGAGCTTGTAGTGGCGGGCCACGTCCGCCCACATCTCGAAGGTGTCGGCGCCCGCCTGGCCGTAGTACCAGCCGTCGGGACCGCGGCCCTCTGCCGTGGCGACGAGCGAGCCGGGCCCACGGTCGCCGAACTGAGACTGGTTGCGCGAGCCCTCGAACTGGTTGTAGTTGGCGCCGAGGGAGTGCAGGAGGAGCGTCAGGCCGTAGCCGCCGGCGGGC
>JAWVFM010000417.1:0-4222 GCA_033856015.1 Solirubrobacterales bacterium | reverse complement strand
TACCTCGCGACGGCTTCCGACATCCAGCAGTTCAGCGACTTCCTGGACTGATCGTTTGTCAGCCTGGTCCCTTTGGACCATCTGATCGTTTTCTGCCTTAATCCCTTCGGACCAGGGTGTACAATCGCCCGAACGAGCTCGCTGATCGCACTGCGGTCCGAGGGCTTGTCGTGGGAGATCAAGACGGGCGGCCCGGTCAGGACTGGCCAGATGCCACGGCTTGGAGTCGAGAAGCGACCCAAGGCAGTGGATGGCCAACTCTTCGAAATACCTGAACGGCGAGGTCCAACTGGGGCCGTTCTCGAGCCGGGAACGGTCGGCGCTTGACGTCCTTCTCCGCTGCTTCGGCTACGAAACGGGCGCCGAGACCGGCATGGTCCTTGCTCGCAACGGTGCCTCGGAAACGCGGGTTCAGGCCATCTGGGGCCTCGCCGGCGCCGAGCCACGCGCGTCCTGGACCGCCAACAGCCTGATCGGCCGTGCGTTCGACGCCACGGATGTGGGCTTCGAGTCCCCGCTCGAGGCCCCGTCGACAAACGGGTCCACCGCGCCGCAGGCGTCCAGCTTCGGCGTGGCGGCACCGATTGTCGGCGCGACACGAAGTCTTGGAGTGCTCTATGCGAGCTTCACGGAGGAGCCATCGCTCGGGGCCGAGAGGCTGCGCTGGGTGGCGGAGTCCTACGCACGCCTCGCCGCGCTCTGCATGGACGGTAGCCAGGGGCTCGCCGCGACGCTGATGGCTTCCAGCGTCGATCGGCTGACCGGCTGTCTCAGCCGCGATGCGCTGCTCGAGGCACTTGGTGTCGAGATCGACCGCGCGGAGCGCCGCGGGAGCGTGCTCTCCTGCTGTTTTCTCGATCTCGACGAGTTCAAAATGATCAACGATGCTCTCGGGCACCTGGAGGGGAACCGGGTGCTCGCAGCGGTCGGGGAGGAGCTGCGGTCCGCGACCCGGCCGTACGACACGGTTGGGCGCTTCGGAGGAGACGAGTTCGTCGTGATCCTTCCCGAGACGACGGGCCGGGGTGCGCACCTGATCGCCGAGCGGATCCGGGTGCGGGTCGCAGCGGCCGTCGCCCGCACGGCGCGGTTTCCAACGTCCGCGTCGGCTGGCGTCGCGGAGTGGGCGAGCCAGGGATCCGCCCGCAACTTGCTCGAAGCCGCTGACGAGGCGCTCGCGGATGCGAAGCGCGGCGGGGGCGGAAAGGTCGTCAGCCGGTCTCCCCTGGACCGGCGAAATGACGGCCTCGTCGAGCTGACCAGGACCCTCGTGCGCGGCCGCGGCCGCTCCCGAAACGGGATTGCGGATCCGGTTGAGCCATGACCGACCGCCGCGCACGAGACCTGGTCCGTCTTGCCATCGAGAGCTACAACACCGGACTTCGTGCGCCGAGACGAGGCCGGTTCACGGACGCGAAGCTCGGCGGGGCGCTGTTCTCCGTCTTCGAGATCGAGCGCGCCGGCACCGACGTCATCACCAGGGGCGAGCTCCTGGGGTTCGGGAACGTTCTCGAGCGCCGCAGCGCTCGCCTGACCTTGCTCTGGCAGTTCGATGCCAGCGGCAGCGTGGCCGACATCCGCGTGCTCGATCGCGCCGAGCAGCTCGGCGCGCCCTCAGCCAGAGTGGGCTGAAGCACTCCGCTCCGTCAGGCCTCTGAGTACTCCGCGGCCCCGACGGGCGCGGGGGTGAGCGCCGCGGCCCCGATGACGAGCCCGAAGGCGAGCATGCGGACCACCAGCCCGAGAGTGGTGGATGGCAGGGGCTCCCCGAAGACGATCGGCCCGGCTGCGATCGTCACGACGTTGGCGGCAACGCTCGTGACGGCGATCACCGGCAGCGCCTTCCCAAGCTGGAGGCTCCTTGCCGAGACGAGGAGCCCGGCGAACGACGCGAGGATGATCACGGCCGCAAGCGGATGGAAGAGGATCGAGCCGACGCTGTCGCCGAGCCGGCTCGACAGCGCCTTGATCGACGTGTCCGAGGCCGCCCAGAGGAGCCCGGCCGAGGCGCCCAGCGCCACGCCCTGACGCTCGCCCTCGGGCGCGAAGGCGGCGACCAGGAGGCCCAGGCCGGCGGCGGCGGATATGAAGGGAACCAGCCGCGCGACCTCGTAGTTGGAATGAGCGCTGTCGCCGGTGTCGCCGAGCGTTGCGGCGAGGAATGCGAGACCCGTGGCCGCCAGCGCCACGCCGATCCACTCGCGCCGGGTGACGTTGTGCGCGAAGAAGCGGTCTGCAGTGAACGCCAGCAGGACCAGTCCGCCGGCGATCACCGACTGGACGAGGGAGATCGGCGCGAGCGAGAGCGCGGCGACGTGGAAGCCCCAGGATCCGGTGGCGATGACGATCCCGAGCGTGTACCAGCGCGAGCGGAACAGGACGAGCGAGCTGCGCAGCGGTCGGTCGCGGCGGACCGGAGGGGACTCCGTTGCCCCGCGGTGCTTGTAGAGAAACCCGAGGACCGAGCTGAGCGCGGTCGCGACCGCGAGCGCGAGCCCGATAACGACCGTGAGGCTCAAGCGAGGATCTCGCTAGGCGGCGGCGTCCGGAGGCCCGTCGCCGCCGGAATCCTCGGGCGCCGGCACCTCGGTCGGCGGCGGCGGCACCTCGGACAGCCTGGCCCGCTCGGGCATCGGTGCGCCGATCTCGCGTTCGAGCTGGATCGCCCGAATGGCGTGCTCGTCAGGCAGCTTGGCGAGTACCTCGTGGATCACCTTGACGACCTGGTCCTCGTCGTGCCCGAAGTCGTCAAGAAGCGAGCGCAGCGCCGTGTGCGTGAGCTTGAGCTGTGCGGGCGTCAGCTCGAGGTGGTAGTGGAAGGGCATCGAGGGGCCGGAGCCGCTCGTCTCGTCGGTCATCGACCACCAATGGTACGTGCGCTCGGGGCGTCGCTCGCGGCCGTGGCGGCCGCAGCCTCCAGCAGCTCCGCGAGCGAGTCGTCGATGCCCTTTGCGACCACGTCGACGTCCTCCATCGAGTCGTAGTCGGCAAGCAGGCCGAAGTTGATGCCGCCGTTGTAGCTCATGATCGCGACGAAGAGGGCCTGGCGCGGGGGCAGGAAGCCGACCGGGAAGCAGTCCTGGAGCTCGCGCCCGAGGACGTAGAGCGGAGCCTGCGGGCCCGGGACATTCGTCACGACGAGGTTGAAGAGGCGGGTGGAGAAGTTGATGCGCGCGGCTTGGGCCAGCAGCGTCGGAGGGGCGAAGTCGTTGAAGCGGGAGATCATCTCGGCGCCCAGCGCCTGCTTCGACTGCTTGATGCCGTCCATCGCTGCCGAGACGGCGGCGAGTCGCGCCGCCGGGTCGTCTATGTAGACGGGAATCGGCGCGCGCATCACGGTGATCCTGTTGCCGAGCTGGCCGCGCTCGCCGGTCGCGCGGATGGACACGGGAATCTGCGCCCGGAGCTCCATCCCCTCGGTCTTGATCCCGCGACCCTGGAGCCACTCGCGAAGGGCGCCGGCGACCACCGCGAGCACCACGTCGTTGACGGTGCCGCCAAGTGCGTCCTTGATCTGCTTGTACTGGGCGAGGTCGCCGCGCACCCACTCGAAGCGCCGGTAGGAGCCGAGCTCGACGTTGAGCGGGACCTTCGGAGCGGGGTTCGCGAACGCCCAGCCGAGCTCGCCCACGCCCTCGATCGCCTCCCGAACGCGGCCGACGGTCGGGCGCGGGTGCTCGATCGCCCGCTCCGCGCGGCGCGCCACGCGGACGGGCATGGTCACCAGGTCCTCGACGCCTCGCGCGACCATCGTGGCGGTCGACGGCTCCGGGTCCGGGACCCAGCCGTCGGCATCGCCGTCGGGCTTGGGAACAGGCTGGAGGTCGAAGAGGACCGTCGCGATGTCGACGCCGGAGACGCCGTCGACGAGGGCATGGTGGGTCTTCGTCAGGAGCGCGAAGCGCTTTCGCGTCAGCCCCTGGACGAGCCAGAGCTCCCAGAGAGGCTTCGTGCGGTCGAGTTGCTGGGAGTAGATGCGAGCCGCCATGAGCCGCAGCTGCTCCTCCGATCCCGGCGCCGGCAGCGCCGAGTGGCGCACGTGGTAGGCGAGGTTGAAGCTCGGGTCGTCGATCCAGAACGGCCGGCCGGTCTGCACGGGCGGGTACGCCAGCTTCTGGCGAAAGCGCGGAACCAGGTGAAGCCGCGAACGGACGTGCTCCAGGAGGTCGTCGTAGCTGGGCGGCGGCCCCTCGAAGATGGTGATTCCGCCCACGTGCATGTG
>JAWVFM010000416.1:0-5315 GCA_033856015.1 Solirubrobacterales bacterium | reverse complement strand
CGAGAACGCCTTCTGGACGTACCTGCGAGACCACGGCGGGAGGCGGTTCGCGCGCGCCGTCGACTGGGTCGGGCTCGATTCGTATCCGGGGACGGTCTTCCCGCCGAGCGAGCCGACCCCGACCGGCTACGCCGACGGGATGGTGAACGCGATGAGCGTCCTGCGGCAGTGCTTCATGCCGATCGCCGGCCTCGGCGCGGGCGTGCCCATCCACGTCGAGGAGAACGGCTGGCCGACTGGCCCCGGTCGCTCGGATGCGCGCCAGGCCGTCGCGCTGCGGCAGATGGTGCGCGCCGTCAACCGCTTTCGCGGCAACTACGGGGTGGCCGAGTACCGCTGGTTCGACCTGCGCGACCACAACAGCTCGTCGACCAACTTCCAGCATCACTACGGGCTCCTGCGCGACGACTACTCCAAGAAGCCGGCGTTCGGCGATTACCGTCGCCTGGTCCGCAAGCTGGGCGGCGGCGCTTAAGATCCATCCATGGCCCTGCAAGGCAAGCAATACGGAACGCGCGCCGAGGCGGACGCGATTCGCGAGAAGCTCGCGGCCGAGAACCCCGACGCGAGCTGGTTCGTGTTCGAGCGCGACGGCGGCTGGCTGGTCGCCAAGGTGCCCACGCCCCCCTCGCCGAACGCAACGGGCTCCGCAACCGCCGCCCGCCCCCGGCCCGATGCGGACGATCCGCGGACCGCGAACGTGCGCAACATCCCGCCCTTGGGCGGCGGCCCCGTCTAGCCGCTCTACAGAAGCTCGGCGACCGCGTCCATCGCGCCGTCGAAGTCCGCGCCGGGCACCCCGCCGATGCACGGCGAGAGCGCGCCCGCGGCGCGGTAGCGCTCGACTCCCGCGCGGACCATGTCGGCTGAGCCGATCCCGGCGAGGGCGTCGAGCATGCGCTCCGAGATGCCCGCCTTCGCCTGCTCGACGTCGCCGGCGGCGATGCCCTCATCGAACGCCGCGATCTCCGCGCTGAAACCGGAGCGCTCGAGCATCGCGCGGTAGAACGGCAGGGAGGCGTAGGTGACGAGCTCCTGCCTGAGGGCGCCGAGCGCGGCCTCACGGTCGTCGGTCAGCGCCGACGGCACCGCGGCCACGACGTCGAAACCGTCCATCGACCTGCCGGCCCGCTCGCGGCCCTTCGCCACCTCCGGGATCACGACGTCGCGGATGTAGTCCGGGCAGCAAAGCCAGAGCATCACGCCGTCGCCGATCTCGCCCGCGAGGCGGAGCATATTCGGCGAAAGCGCGGCCACGTAGATCGGGACGTCGGGTCGTGCCGGATAGCCCATGAGCTGAAAGCGCGTCGGGAAATACTCGTTCTCAGGCGGGGCCTCCCCGGAGAGGATCGCCCGGACAACTCCCGCATACGCGCGCATCTGGGCGATCGGCTTGGTGATCTCGGCGTCGAACCAGTTCTCGACGGTGACTCGGTGCGAGACGCCCAGCCCGAGGACCATCCGGCCGTCGGTCACCTCGTCGAGCGTCGCCGCCACCTGCGCCATCGCGGCGGGGGTGCGCGCAAAGATCGGCGCCACCCCGGTTCCGAGCTTCACCCGCTCTGTGGCGTGGCCGAACTCCGCGAGGACCGTGAAGGCGTCGCGTCCGGCGATCTGGGTCGTGTAGACGGAGTCGAACCCCAGCGCGTCGGCTTTCCGAGCACGCTCGATGGATTGCTCGAGCGAGCGGCCTGGGGAGATGAAGGTTCCGATGCCTGGCACCGTGGCGGGTTATATAGGCTCGGCGGCGCCATGAGCGACCCGCCCGAGCTCCCCTTCGGCGACTACTACCGCCTGATCTACGCCAAGGGGCTGGCCGGGGAGCGCCCGGAGCTCCCGGTGAGCTGGGCGGGCCTCGAGAACGCGGCGTTCGAGGCGCTCGACGAGCTCGCCCGCGGCTACGTGTTCGGAAGCGCCGGGACCGAGGACACGGCGCGCGCCAACGCCGACGCGTTCCGCCGCTGGCGGATCGTGCCGCGCATGCTGCGCGACGTGACGACCCGGACGCTGGCCACGACGGTCCTCCGCCAGGACCTCGTCGCGCCCGTGATGCTCGCCCCGATCGGGGTCCAGGGCATCGTCCACGCCGACGGCGAGCTCGCCGCCGCGCGTGGTGCAGGCGAGGTGGGCCTCGGGCTCATCGCCTCCACCGTCGCGGACCACTCGCTCGAGGAGATCGCCGCAGCCCACGGCGACGCACCGCACTGGTTCCAGCTCTACTGGCCGAACGACCCCGAGATCGCCGCGAGCATGGTGGCCCGTGCCGAGGCCGCCGGGTACGGAGCGATCGTCCTGACCGTCGACAACGCCATTCCGGGCTGGAAGCCGCGGGACCTCGAGCAGGCATACCTCCCCGGGGCGCACGCAAAGGGCATCGCGAACTACCTGGCGGATCCGGCGTTCCGCGCGCGGCTGAGGGACCCGGACGACCAGGGCGAGGCCATCGGCCTCTTCATCACCGTCTTCCCGAACGCCGCGCTCACCTGGGACGACCTCGACTGGCTCCGAGAGGTGACGGACCTGCCGATCCTCCTGAAGGGCGTGCTGCACCCCGACGATGCGCTCGAGGCCCGCGAGCGCGGCGTGAACGGCCTCATCGTGTCCACCCACGGCGGGCGACAGGTCGACGGCGCGATCGGGTCGCTCGACGCCCTCCCGGACGTCGTCGACGCCGTGGGTGACGACCTGGCGATCCTGCTCGACAGCGGCGTGCGATCCGGCGCGGACGCGTTCAAGGCCCTGGCGCTCGGGGCGGACGCAGCCCTCCTGGGCCGGCCCTACATCTGGGGCATGGCGCTGGCCGGCGCCACCGGCGTCGAGACCGTGATCCGCATGTTCCTGGCGGAGCTCGACCTCACGATGGCGCTTTCCGGGGCTACGAGCCCGGCGCAGATCGAACGCGGGCTCTTGCGGCGGGACTTAGGGTAGTTCGCTAGCTTCCCTCGCAAGATCCGACCGAGCCCCGCCGGCGAGCGCAGACAGCGCCTCCACAGCGAGACGAGCGAGCCCGAGAGCCGCCCTGTGCGCGAAGTCAGTCGGCCCACCCAGATGTCATTCCTGAACGAGCAGCTGAGCCCGTGCGCCGAATCACCCCCGACCGCCACCGCGAGCTCCTCGGCAGGAGGCGAACCGTGCCGGTGATGGTGGCGAGCGCCATGAGCGCGCTGATCGCCGCGGTCCTCCTCGCGGTGGGCGGGATTGGGTCGGGAAGCACGACGGCGGTGGCCGGCGCTCCGGCGAAACCGCCGCCGAACATCGTGTTCGTGCTCACCGACGATCTTTCGTGGGATCTCGTCAGCCACATGCCCCACGTTCAGGCGCTCGCGAGGAAGGGCGCGTCCCTCCAGAACTACTACGTGACGGACTCGCTGTGCTGTCCGTCGCGGGCGACGATCTTCACGGGCGAGTACCCCCACAACACCAAGGTCATCTCCAACATCCCGCCCCGGGGCGGCTACGCGTCGTTCAACCAGAACCATGATGAGCAGAACACCTGGGCGCGAAGCCTCCACGGTGCCGGCTACGACACCGCGATGATGGGCAAGTACCTGAACGGGTACGCGCCCGACAATCCCATCCCGCCGGGCTGGAGCGACTGGGAGGTCGCCAGCAGCAAGGGCTACGCCGGGTACGGGTACCGGTTCAACCGCAACGGGACGGTGACGCCGCCGTACGGCTACGCGCCGAAGGACTACCTCACCACCGTCCTGAAGGGCCGGGCCAAGAAGTTCATCGACAGCGCGGCGTCGCCGTTCGCGCTCGAGGTGGCGACCTACTCGCCGCACGACGACGTCAAGATCCTGCACACCAACCCGAACGTCAAGCCCGGGTACGCGACCCCGGCGCCCCGCGACGACAAGCCGTTCCAGTGCCTGCACAACGCGTTCCGTGTGCCCCGGGGCGGCTCCTTCAACGTCAAGAGCGTCCACGCTCCGAAATGGCTCGACACACGACGGCTCAGCCCGCACGAGCGCGAGAAGCTCGACGCTCGCTTCTGCAAGCGCGCGCAGGCCGTCGAGAGCGTCGATCGGATGGTCGGGACGCTCGAGCGGGAGCTCGTGAAGCAGGGGATCGCCAAGAACACCTACTTCGTGTTCAGCTCGGACAACGGGTTCCACACGGGCCAGCACCGCCTCGGCGCGGGCAAGATGACCGCGTTCGAGGAGGACATTCGCGTCCCGTTCATCGTGACCGGCCCGGGAATCCAGCCCGGCACCAAGATCAACCAGATCGGCTCGAACATCGACTTGGCCCCGACCTTCGACGCGATGGCGGGGGCGAGTGTCATGCCGACGGTCGACGGGCACAACCTGCTCGGGTTGCTACACGGCACCCCGGGAGCCGGCGCCGGCTGGCGCAAGCGGGTCATGGTCGAGCACCGCTTCGCCCCGAAGAACGTCGCCGGCCCTGATCGCCAGTCGCGGCGCGATGGCTACCCGCCGAGCTACAAGGCGATCCGCGGCCGCAACTACCTCTACGTGGAGTACTCCCACGGGCCGCTCGGGCAGAACAACCGTCCTGAGTACTACAGGCTCCACGGGGACGCCTACACGCACGAGCGCGTCAACACCTACCGAAAGCTCTCGAAGCGGCGCCGGCACGTGCTCCACCTTCAGGTCAAGAGCCTTCTGAAATGCCACGGGCATGCCGGGCGGTCCAGCTGCTGGACCCGCGCGGGCGGGACCTAGATCCAGTGCGGGCGAACGGCAGACCCGGCGCGGCCGAGCACCTGCGCGACCTCGCGCATCTGCGCCGCGCTCGCGATCTGATGGACCGTGAGTACGAGCGCCCGCTCGACGTCGCAGCTCTCGCTCGCGCTGCGTTGATGTCGAGCGCACACTTCTCGCGGCAGTTCCGCGCGACGTATGGGGAGACGCCCTACGCCTATCTGATGACGCGGCGAATCGAGCGGGCGAAGGCGCTGCTGCGCCGCGGCGACCTGTCGGTCACGGAGGTCTGCATGGCGGTCGGGTGTTCGTCGCTCGGCTCGTTCAGCGCACGCTTCACCCAGCTGGCGGGCGAGACGCCGACGGCCTACCGGGCACGTGACCACAGCGAGCTCGCCAGCGTGCCAGGCTGCGTCGCCAGGGACCTCACCCGGCCGAGGCGCAAACCGAGCAGGATCGGAGAAACGCGCGGGGCGCAGGCTCCCTAGCCTGCGGGCATGAATCTGACTCTCTCCACATGCTTCGTCCTGGTCGATGACCCCGACCTCGCCCTGGCCTTCTACCGCGACACGCTCGGCCTCGAACTGCGCAACGACGTCGCCCGCGAAGACTTCCGTTGGATCACCGTCGGCGCCGCCTCCCAGCCCG
>JAWVFM010000415.1:0-2942 GCA_033856015.1 Solirubrobacterales bacterium | reverse complement strand
GCATCCGCGCTGATCCGGTGCTGCACCAAGCGAAGCCGGCGCCCGCCAGCATCCCGGTAGGAAGCACGGGCCGGGTCACCGGCTTGACGGCGCGGAGTCGAACGAGGGCATCCTGGGGTCTTTCCTTCCTCGCCGTCGGATTCCTGCCCGACGTGCCTCGGCGATAGGCAAGGCGTGTCTACGATCCAATCAAGATGATCAGACGGTCGGTCATGCACCGACCGATAGCTGGCCAATACGGGCCGATCTGCATGGCCCGGTACCAAAGCCGGTACCACGAACCGCCGAGAGTCGTCTGCCGGCTCCATCGCTCGGACTGAAGCCCGCTTCAGAAGCGGGCTTTCGAATATCGGGGAGACAGGATTTGAACCTGCGACCGCTCGGCCCCCAGCCGAGTGCGCTACCAGACTGCGCCACTCCCCGTGGGGCTTTGCATTCTGACGAATTCGTACGCGGGCGGCTACCCTGCGTTTCTTCGCGGCGGTAGCTCAACGGTAGAGCCTCAGCCTTCCAAGCTGATGACGCGAGTTCGATTCTCGTCCGCCGCTCTTTCGGACGATCGCCGGCGTTGATTCAGGCCGCCCCGCCCCCAGTCGATAGAGGAAAACTCGATGCGTACGGGACCGGCAAGACTCTTCGCGATCGCCTGCCTTGCTCTGGCGCTTGCCTTTGCCGGCTGCGGCGGCTCCTCGGACGACGGGAAGTCATCGGAATCCGCCACGAAGTCGGCCTCCAATTCGTCGGGCTATACGTCCTGGCCGCTGTTCGGCCGGGTGCCCGAGCGCACGCATTACCTTCCCGCCCACAAGCGGGCGCTCGACCCGCCACTGAAGGAAGCCTGGTCGATCGACACGCATGCGCTGATCGAGTTTCCGCCGGCGATCGCCAACGGCGTCGCCTATGTCGTCAACAAGTACGGCAACAGCAAAGCGGTCCGCCTGCGGGATCACAAGGTGCTCTGGGAACTGAACATGCACCCGAGCAACAAGGGCAAGGATGTGGACGTCACCGCTCCGGTCTACTACCGGGGCCTTGTCTACAGCGCCTACCTCGACGGTCATGTCGCCGCCGGCAACGCCCAGACCGGCAAGCGGGTCTGGATGCGCAAGCTCGACGCCCACCTCGAATCCTCTCCCCTCGCCGTCGGCGGGACGCTCTACCTCGGCACCGACACCACCGACGTCGTCGCGCTGCGGGCCTCCGATGGCAAGACCCGCTGGGATTTCAACTCGCCCGGCGCCATCAAAGCCAGCCCCAGCTACCACGACGGCCGAATCTACGTCGCCGACTACCAGAGCGCGATGTTCGCGCTCGACGCCGCCACCGGCAGGCCGGTCTGGCGGACCAACACGAGCAGGGTGGCGCCGTTCGGGCATGGCGGCTTCTTCTCCTCCCCCGCGATCGCCTTCGGCCGCGTCTACGCCGCGCGCGACGACGGCACCGTCTACGCCTTCGACCAGAAGACCGGCAGGGTCGACTGGGCCTTCGACACCGGCGGCCAGGTCTACGGCTCACCCGCCGTTGCCCGAGTCCCCGGCACCCCGCCGAGCGTCTACATCGGCTCCGAAAACGGGCGATTCTTCGCGCTCGACGCCCGCACCGGCAGGCCGCGCTGGCACTACGACGTCGGCGGACCGGTCCCCGGCACGGCGACGGTGATCGGCCACACCGTCTACACCTCGAGCTTCCAGACCCGCGAAACGATCGGCATCGATGCCCGCACCCATCGCCCCACCTTCCACCTGCGCCAGGCCGGCTACACGCCGGTCGTCTCCGACGGCAGGCGGCTCTTCCTGGTCGGCTATTACGCTTTGGTCGGCCTTGAACCCACGAAGCGCTAGGCCCGCTCAGACCACGGTCAGCTGCAGCGCGGCGCCGACGAGGCCGCAGGCGAGCACCACGTAGAGCACGGTCAGCTTTCCGTGCCAGCGGTTGAGGGCGATGAAGGCCGCGATCGCCAGCGCCGCCGTGTAGCCGTCGACCACGCTGGCGTCAATGATGTCGACGGTGACGGCGGCGATCAGCCCGATCACGCCGGCGGCAACGCCGAGCAGGAAGGGCCGGATCCGCTCGTTCTCGGCGACGCCGACGAAGAAGCGGTGGAAGAAGATCGGGAAGACGAAGGCCGGCAGGAAGATCCCGATCGTCATCGCGAAGGCGCCGGCCATGCCGCCGGCGACATAGCCGACGAAGGTCGAGAAGATGATCAGCGGCGCCGGCAGGATCCCGCTCATCGCCAGGCCGTCGACGAACTGGCTGTCGGTCAACCAGTGATGTTCCACCACGGCTCCCTGCTGGAGGAAGGGGATCACCGTGAAGGCGCCGCCGAAGGTGAGCAGCCCGGCCTTCAGTCCCTCGAGGAAGATCTCGCCGGTGAGAGAGAGCGTCACTCCGCCCGCCACCACAGCGAGCACCAGGGGCAGCGGCGAGACCGAGTTCGCCCGGCCGAGCCAGCGGCCGGCGTTGTTGCGCAGCTCGTAGGCGAGGCCGGCGCCGACGAGGACGAGGACGAAGCTCGCCGAGGTGAAGGCGGTGAGCGCGAAGGCCGCCACCGCGATCGCCGCCAGCCAGGCGTCGGTGATGAAGGTGCCGCTGAGGCGGACGACGGCGCGGAGGACGATCGCGCCGACCGCGGCGCTGAGCCCATAGAAGATCTTGTCCAGGTGGCCGGCCAGGTTCGCCTCGACGTAGAGGACCGAGAGGCCGAGCATGAGGACGAAGCCGGGCAGCATGAAGCCGAGTCCGGCGAGGAAGCCGCCGAGCTTGCCGCCTCGCATGCGGCCGAAGTAGACGCAGAGCTCGTGCGCCTCAGGCCCGGGCAGCACCTGGTAGACGGCGAGGGTCTTCCTGAAGGTCTCCTCCGAGACCCACCCTTCCTCGTCGACGCACTCGTGCTTGATCATCGCGATCTGCGCCGCGGGGCCGCCCCAGGCGAGGGCGCC
>JAWVFM010000414.1:0-3825 GCA_033856015.1 Solirubrobacterales bacterium | reverse complement strand
CGAAGTGGTCCTGGACCCGCTTGAAGAAGCTGAAGGCGAACAGGTACTCGATGTAGCGGCCGCGCTCCCAGATGCTCTGCACGCGGCGCGGGACCACCGAGCCGCAGGCAGCGGTGACCCAGGGGTCGTCGAGCGCCGCGAGGAGGGTCGCGATCGCGTCGTGAGCCAGGGTGGTGTCGGCGTCGACCGCCATCACGATCTCCGTGGTCACGTGATCCAGCGCGAACGTCTGGGCTCCGGCCTTCGACCCGGTGTTCTCAGGAGGGCGGATGACGGTGGCGCCCGCGGCACGCGCGACGTCGGCGGTGTCGTCGGTCGAGCAATCGTCGACGACGAGGACGGACGCCGGTGGCGTCGTCTGCTCGAGAAGCGAGCGCACGGTCTCGCCGACCGAGCCCGCCTCGTTGTAGGCGGGCACGATCACGGTGAGTCTGGTTTCGATGTTCGAGGGCATGAAGCAGCGGAGCCGAACGCCTTCCTTTTGCGCCGGCTCACCACGAACGCGCGCCCGGTCCGGATGTCAGGCGCTACTTGGGCCTGACAAACGGCGACCACCCCCGTTGTGCTTGGCGAGAGCAGGCCTAGATGAATGAGCCTGCGGATTAACCATGAAGACGACTTCGTCGATAATCAAGGGCAGTCATGACGACCGAACAGCTGCTCGGTCGCCGAGCCGCCGCGGGGGATCAAGCGGCGTTCGAGGCGATCTACCGGCACTACCACCAGGAGATCTACCGGTACTGCCGAGCGATAGTGCGGAGCGACGAGGACGCTCGGGACGCGCTTCAGAACACGATGCTGGCCGCGCTCCAGGCGCTGCCGGGCGAGAAGCGGGAGATCGCCATTCGCCCCTGGCTCTACCGGGTCGCCCACAACGAGGCGATCTCGCTTCTGCGCAAGCGCGTACCGCTGATCGACCCGCAGACGGCACCGGAGCAAGCCGTGGCCGGCGCGGACGTGGACGCAAGCTCGCGCGAGCGCTTTCGAGGCTTGGTCTCCGACCTTCAGCAGCTTCCGGCTCGGCAGCGCTCGGCGCTCGTGATGCGCGAGCTCAGCGGTCTGAGCTTCGAGGAGATCGGCGCCGCAATCGGTTCCAGTTCTGCTGCGGCGCGGCAGACGGTCAACGAGGCTCGGGTGTCGTTGAGCGCCATGAAAGAGGGGCGTGAGATGGACTGCGTGGACGTTCGTCGCGCCATCTCTGACGGCGACGGCCGCACCCTGCGCGGTCGCAGTGTCCGCGCGCACCTGCGCTCATGCGAGGGCTGTGCCGACTTCCGCGCAGGAATCGAGCAGCGGCGAACAGATCTCGCTGCGCTCTTCCCCCCGCTGCCGACGCTCGCGGCCTCCGGCCTGCTCGCGGCGATCCTGAGCTCGCACGCCGGCGGAGCGGCGGGTGGCGTGGCGGCCGCCGGTGCGACCTCCGCGGGCGGCGTGGCGGCGGCATCCACCACGAGCGCGGGCACGGCAGCCGTCAGTGCGGTTCCGGCCGCGGCCGGCGTCAGCGGCGTCGCCGGCGCGACCGGCGGCGGGCTGGCGGGAGGCTCCGGCCTCTTCGGCGGGCTGGCGGCGGGCGGTGCGGTCAAGGCCGTGGCCGTCGTCGCGGCTGTCGCAATCGGCGCGGGAACGGCCAGCGCCACGGGAGTCGTCCACATACACCTGTTGTCGGGCAGCCACCAGACCACCTCTGCTCCGCCAGGCCAGTCGCAGCCGAGCCAGAGCTCGACGGGTAGCGCGCATGCGCGAGGCCAGGGCGAGGGCCTCGCCACCGCAGGACCCGGCAGCGCAAACCCGGGCCGAGCCGTCGGTCGCCACACACGCCGCGCCAAGCGTCGCCACCAGGCCGCGTCCATCACGGGACATGGCCGTGGCGCGAGCCGCCGAAGCGTCACCGCAACCAACGCGAGCTCCGCAGCTCAGGCGAGTCACGGAAACAGCCAGGCTGCGAGCCATGGCGCCGGCAAGCCTTCACCGGCCAGCAGCCACGGGAACGGTTCGAACGCTTCGACGAGCCATGCGAGCTCGAGCCACGGCGCATCGGGCTCCAGCCACGGGACGTCGAGCTCTAGCCACGGCACCAACCCGAACGCCGGAGGTGCGGCCGGCAGCCATGGGGCCCGCAGCTCGAACGGCAACGGCACACCGGCGTCACACTCCCAAAAGCCGCCTCACACGACCCCCCCGACGACGAGGACCACCACCACGCCGTCGAGTCAGGGCTCAGGTCACGGCACGGGCGGCGGCCACGGCTGAGCCCTTCACGTCCAGGCCGCCTCAACCGGCGTGGTGGGCCTGGCAGTAGGCGTCCCGGGTCGCCCGGTATCCGGGCTCCGCACCCGAGGTGATCAACTTCGCCCAGGCGGTGGAAGTGGTCTCGATCTGCTGCTCGACCTGTTGGAGCTCGGCGGGCGTCTTGGCCGCCACGAGGCGCTCGGCCTCCCTCCAGGCGTTCTCGCGCCATGTCTGGATGAGCTGGAGCGTCGAGAGCTGAGGGACCGGGGAGGTCGCCGAGATCGTCGTGAACAGCGGGTCGTAATGCGCGGCGTAGTAGCCGGCGAGGCCGCTGAAGACGCTCGCGTTCACGTCGTTGACCTGGTCGTGGTCGTGCTTGCGCGAGACCCCGCTCTTGGTGAGCAGGCCCGAGGCCGCGTAGGCGTAGGGGAGGTCGTGGTTGGTGTGTGCGTTCGAGGCCAGCAACAGGTCCTGGCCGGCGTTGTAGTCGCCGTGTCGCATCGCGTCGTAGTAGATGCGCCAGGAGCCCGGCACGCTCTTGCCGGCGTCGTAGCGGCGTTGCGTTGCGAAGTACTCGTCAGAGAAGCCCTGGACGACCGAGATGAACCACGCCGGGTGGTCGAAGGTCTCGTGGTGGGCCAGGCGACGGCGGATCTCGCTGCTGATCCGCAGATAGCCGAGCGAGAAGATCGCCCGGTGGCTGCACGTGCTGTTGTCCGCGCGCCACTCGCGGCGCAGCCGGACGATGAGCCGATCGACGCAGCCCAACTGAAGGGAGCGGCAGCCCGGGACCGAGTGGGGAGGGGCGGCAGGCCCGACCGTGCGTCCCGGCAGCGCGTTGGGCCACGGCACGTAGCCCTGCTGGAGGCCCGCCGCGGCCGCCGAGGATGCACCCCACAGCGCCGCCGTCGTGACGATGGTCAAGAGCGCCGCTCTCGCCCGGAATCCCATTCCCGAGCCGGAGTCTAGGAGCGCCGGCCCAGCCGCGCGCCGGTTCACCTGAGCACCGTGGATAGCATGGAATCGATGGCCCCTCTGCGCGTGACCCTCCCCGACGGCGCCGCGCTCGAGCTCGACGACGGCGCGAGCGGCGCCGACGCGGCCGCCGCCATTGGCCCCGGTCTTGCGAAGGCGGCGCTCGCGATCAAGGCCGGGGGCGAGCTTCGCGACCTGGCCGCGCCGCTGGCTGACGGCGACGCCATCGAGGTGGTCACGGACCGTAGCCCGGAGGCGCTCGACCTCGTCCGCCACGACGCCGCGCATGTCCTGGCCACCGCCGTGGTCGAGCTCTGGCCGGGAACGAAGGTCTCGATCGGCCCGCCGATCGAGGGCGGCTTCTACTACGACTTCGAGTTTCCCGACGGCGTGAGGCCTTCGGAGAGCGACCTCGAGCGGATCGAGGCGAAGATGCGCGAGCACGTTCAGGCGGATGAGGCCTTCGAACGCACTGAGGACACCGCGCAGCAGGCGCGGCAGAGATTTGCCGACGAGGAGCAGCCCTACAAGGTCGAGCTGATCGACGACCTCGTGAAGAACGAGGGCGTCCAGACCGTCTCGCTATACCGCAACGGGCCGTTCCTCGACCTCTGCCGCGGG
>JAWVFM010000413.1:0-3975 GCA_033856015.1 Solirubrobacterales bacterium | reverse complement strand
GCCAGGGGAACATCCACCTGACCATCGGCAAGGCAAGCTTCGAGGAGCGCCCGCTGCTGGAGAATTACGCCGCGGTGATCGACGAGATCGTCCGCGCCAAGCCCGCGGCCTCCAAGGGCCGCTACATCGAGTCGATCACCCTCACGACGACGATGGGCCCCGGCGTCCGGGTGGACCCGGCGCGCACGCGGCAGTCCGAGGTCCTCGCCTCCGTCGGCGATGGCGCGGATTCTGGGGCCGAGGCGGCCCCGGCAGCCGCCTGAGCCGGCACCGACTCGTCCGCCGAGCACGCTCGCGCTAACGATCGTTAGGCCCCCTGCCGATTAAGGGGGCATGGACCTTGCAGTGCCCATCCCGGCGGCGCGGGTCGGCGCGCGCGCCGTCACGGCAGACATGCTCGCGAACGTGCTCGCGGACGTCTCGCTGATCGTTCCCTACTTCCAGCCGATCGTCGACCTCCGCCGCGGCTCGGTCGCCGGCTACGAGCTCCTCAGCCGCTTCCTCCTGGAGCGCGGGACGGCTCCGGCGGAGTGGTTCGAGCTGGCCCGCGAGCTTGGGCGCGTCGCCGCGCTCGATGCGGCCGTCGTCAAGATCGCCATCGACCGCCGCAGCGAGATGCCGCCCGAGAGCTTCCTGACCGTGAACGTGACGGAGTCCGGCCTGGTCAGCGACGAGCTCCGGAAGGTCATCGCCGGCCAGGATCTTGCCGGGATGGTCTTCGAGCTCACCGCTCAAGCCATTCCCGGCGATCAGGCCGACATCGTCGCCGCGGTCGCAGAGCTCCGCAAGAACGGAGCCATGGTCGCGATCGACGGCGCGGGCACCGGCCAGAGCAGCCTCGAACGGGTGATGACGGTGCGGCCCGACTTCGTGAAGATGGACCGCAGCTTCATGTCCCGGATCGAGGACGAGGACGCCAAGGTGGCAACCGTCGAGATGATGGGGACCCTCGCCGACCGGATCGACGCCTGGCTGGTGGCGGAGGGAATCGAGACCGGCCGCGAGATGGACCGGGTCGCGTCCCTCGGCGTGCCGCTCGCCCAGGGCTACCTGCTCGGTCGCCCGAGCCCCGTCCCGGAGGACGTCAGCTCGGATTGGTCGCCGCCGCCGTTCCTGGCGCGCCACGGGCTCAGCCAGGCGATCAACCCGGTTACGCCCGCACCCGCTTCGAGCTCACAGGACGAGCTCGCCGAGAAATTCGCAGCCGAGCCGGAGAACCGCCACGTTCCCCTGCTCGACGAGGCCAACAGCCCGGTCGCCCTTGCCGAGCTCGACGCCAGCTCGGGGACAGTTCGCGTCAACGAGCACTGCCTCGTGGTCGACATCGCCGACAAGCCCGAGGACGTCCTCGGGCAGGCGATGGCCCGTCCCGTGGAGAGCCGCTTCCATCCGGTGGTCTGCCGCAACGCTCTGGGCCGCTACCTCGGCCTCGTCTACGTCGAGCGGCTCGTACAGGTCCTGATCGACCGCAGCTGACAAGGGCCGCGCCGGCGCAGCTGGTGCGATTCGCTAGCATCGGCGACCCAAACAACTTCGCCTGCCGAAGACCGTTGGCCGGGAGTTCCCCGTAAGACCAGCCGAGGTGGCGCCCGGAGAGCCTGAGCTTCCCCGAGCCCGCCGTTGTGCGGGTTTTTCTTTCCCTTTTTTATGAACAGAGATCAGAAGACCGAGCAGATCAAGGAGATCGCCAGCGGCCTCAGCGAGGCGGCGGCGGTGTTCGCCGTCGACTACCGCGGGATCAGCGTCCCGCAGGCAGCGGAGCTTCGCGGCAAGCTGGGCGAGTCCGACGCGACATTCAAGGTCGTCAAGAACCGGCTCGCCAAGCTCGCGATCGAGCAGGCCGGCACCGAGGGCCTCGACGGCCTCCTCGAGGGCCCGACCGCGCTGACCCTCATCAAGGGCGATCCGGTAGTCGCGGCGAAGACGATCTCGAACTTCTCGCGGGACCACAACGTCCTGGTCTTCAAGGGCGGCCTCATGGACGGCGAGCCGCTCGCCCCCGACCAGTTCCTCGCGATCGCACGCCTCCCGGGCCTGGACACGCTTCGCGGCCAGCTCGTGGGCCTCACGGCAAGCCCGCTCACTGGCCTCGCCGCCGGGCTGTCGAACCTGATCTCCGGCCTGGGCCGCCAGCTGGGGCAGATGGCGGATCAGGGCTTGGTCAGCGGCAAGGACCCGGAGCCGGCTGTCGAAGAGCGCGAGCCCGAGGAGTCTGAGCCCGCCGAGGAGCCCGCGGCCGACGAGGCGCCAGCTGAAACTTCAGAGGAAACCGAAAACGATTCCCCCGAGGAAGTCGTAGGCGAAGCCGAGACTTCTGAGGGCGACGAAAACGACGAACACGACGACTCCCCCGAGGCGGTCGAAGGCGAAGCCGAGACTCCTGCGGGCGAAGAGGAGGAATGACAGTGGCCACCAAGCTGACCACCGAGGACTGGATCGCCGAGCTCAAGGACATCTCCGTGCTGGAGCTGTCCGAGCGCATCAAGGCGCTCGAGGAGGAGTTCGGCGTCTCGGCGTCCGCGGTTGCCGCGGCGGCGCCCGCCGCTGCCGGCGCGGGCGATGACGGGGCCGATGAGGAGTCGACCACCGTCGATGTCGTGCTGACCTCGGCCGGGGAGAAGAAGATCCAGGTCATCAAGGTCGTGAAGAACGCGACCGGCCTTGGCCTCAAGGAGGCCAAGGCGCTCGTCGACGGCGCTCCGAACGCCGTCAAGGAGGGTCTCGAGCGCGACGAAGCCGAGAAGCTCAAGGGCGAGATCGAAGAGGCCGGCGGCGCCGTCGAGCTGAAGTAATCGACATCCCCGGAGCGCGCCCTTGACGCAGGCCCCGCGCCTGTGGTATTTTTTGCGGTCGCGCGCCGGCCCAAATATTCGTTCGAATCTCTCGCGCGGGTTCGTTCATTTCGTCCTGCTGAGGAGTCGCCCAGTTGGCCAGAGTTCATGCTGCCCCCGTCACACGGAGGTCATTTTCACGCCTTGAAACCCCGATCGAAGTCCCACATCTGATCGATATCCAGCGCCGCTCGTTCGAAGCGCTGACCGAGCCCAAGAAGGGCATGCTCAGGGAGACGATCAACGACATCTCCCCGATCGAGGACTACACGGGCAATCTTGCGATCGTCTTCGGAGATTTTCGCTTCGAAGAGCCGACGCACTCGATCCACGAGTGCCGTGAAAAGGACATCACCTATTCCCGTCCGCTCAACGTCACGGTCTCTTTCCAGAACCGCGACACGGGCGAGATCCGCGAGCAGACCGTCTTCATGGGTGACTTCCCGTGGATGACGGAGCGCGGCACGTTCATCATCAACGGCACCGAGCGCGTGGTCGTCACCCAGCTCGTGCGTTCTCCGGGCGCCTACGTCATGGAGCCGAAGGACCGCGAGAAGCAGGTCTTCATCGCGAACCTCATGCCCGCCCGCGGCTCGTGGCTGGAGCTCGAGATCGACAAGAAGGGGCGCGTCTACGCCCGCATCGACCGCAAGCGCAAGCTGCCGGTCACGGTGCTGCTGCGCGCGATGGGCTTCGTCGCCGACGACGAGCTCCTCAAGATGTTCGACAACTCGGTCTACATGCGCAACACGGTCGAGTCGGACCCGGAGCCGACCAAGACCGAGGAAGGCGCGCTGATCGAGCTGTTCAAGAAGCAGCGTCCGGGCGAGCCGCCCTCGGTTGATGCCGCCCGCAACCTCCTCAACCAGCTGTTCTTCGACCCGAAGCGCTACGACCTCACGCGGGTAGGCCGCTACAAGCTGAACGCGCGCCTCGACCTCGACGTCGACCTCGACACCCGGGTTCTGACCAAGGACGACATCGTCTCCCTGATCAAGGAGCTGGTCTCCCTGCCGCGCCTTCTCGGAGTCCCCGAGGAGATCGACGAGGAGAACCCGATCAAGGACTACGCCGCCGAGGCGTCGACGTACCCGCGCGAGCCGGTCGCCGAGCACCTCGACGAGTACGAGCACTTCGGCAACCG
>JAWVFM010000412.1:0-2891 GCA_033856015.1 Solirubrobacterales bacterium | reverse complement strand
CACGCGCCGAGGTTCTCCTCCTCGTCGCGCACGATCAGTGTGGCGCTGAGGAGCGGTTTGCTCACCGGCGCCTGTTCGGCTTCGTCTCCGGGCAGCTCAGCAGTCGCCGATGAGCATCTGGACCATGAAGCGGTTGGGGTCGCTGCCGATCGTGTAGAAGAACTCGTAGACGCCGTTGTCCCAGCGCGACGTGTCGAGCTTCAACTGGTAGTAGCGGCCGACGTCGCTCGAGTTCTTGAAGTCGAACTGCACCGGGAGCTTCGGACCGTGGGCCGGCTTCGGGTCGATCTTGCGCAGCCGCACCTTGCGGCTCTTTGCGGCGGCGTTCCGGAGGGTCTTCGCATCGCGAACCTTGATCTTGAGCGTCGACTTGTTGGTGGATGCGTTCGGGTCGAGGATCTGAACCGAGAACTTCCCGTCGCTGCCGGTCGCCGTCTGGTTGGGCGCGATGCAGTCGGCGGCGAACGCGCTCAGGGAGCGCATCTCGAACGAGGCGATCACCGGGACCGCGAAGGCGCTCCCGAGGACGACCTTCCTCACGAACCCGCGCCGGCTGAGCGCGACCCCCTCCAACAGCTCGTTCTCAGTCTCCGGCGCCATTCCCCTATCCCTTCGCGGCGCCGAGTCTATCCCCGAACCGGGCTCGGGTGGCTTTGCGAGTCGGGCTCATACGACGAGCCCCTCCGCTCGCAGGTTGGCGAGGCAATCGCGGGTCTCGGCCGCCGGTGGCTCGGACAGCTCGTAGGCGGCCTGGAGCAGCCGGCCGATGTCATCCGGGGAGTTCTCGCCCGTGCAGAGCTCGAGGACGAACGCCGCCGTGTGGTTCAGGTGGTGGACGCGGTCGCGCTCGGCGTCGTAGACGACGTAGCCGTCCTCGGCGGGGACCACCTCGATCCCCTCGGAAAGGCGCGGCCGATCGCCGGTCGAATCCACAGGGCGAAGATAGCCGCGAGCCTGGTCGCGCCGTAGCTGCGCCACTACTTGGCAATAAAGCGCGCCAAACGCGCCCCGGCACCGCGCCGCCGCAGCTCCGCGACAGAGCGCGTCGAGCGACGGGGCGACTTGTAGTCGCATACCGACTAAAAACCGCCCAACGCCGGACCCTGCGCCCTCCTCGCTGACTTTTGGCGCAGTCGAGCGCCGCGGCGGTCGGCGCCGGCGGTGCGCGCGTGATCCGGTGCTCGATGGCGCGCGAATATGCGGGTGTGAGCGCGCTTCGGTACCGGATGCTCGACGCGGCCCTCGGGCGCGGGCTGCTGCCCGACCCGGTGCTGCGCGCCGGCTCGCGGTGGGGCGCGTTTGCCCGCGAGCGGCGCGAGTCGCGGGGCGGAGTCGTCGCGCAGGAGGCGCGGCTCGGCGCGCTCGTGGAGCGGATGTCGAGCGGGCCGGTGGCGGAGGTCCCGGAGAAGGCCAACGAGCAGCACTACCAGCTGCCATCAGACTTCATCGGCCTGATCCTCGGCCCGCGGCGGAAGTACTCGGGCTGCCTCTGGGACCGCGGCGTCGAGGACCTCGCGCAGGCCGAGGAGGCGATGCTCGCGCTCACCTGCGCCCGCGCCCAGGTCCGCGACGGCCAGCGCATCCTCGACCTGGGCTGCGGCTGGGGCTCGCTCTCACTGTGGCTCGCCGAGCGCTATCCGGGCGCGGAGGTGGTGGGCGTCTCGAACTCGAACAGCCAGCGCGCCTACATCGAGGGCCGCGCCGCGGAGCTCGGGCTGAGGAACCTGAGCATCCTCACCGCGGACGTCAACGAGCTCGAGCCGCCGGGCCGCTTCGATCGCGTGCTCTCGATCGAGATGTTCGAGCACATGCGCAACTGGAAGGAGCTCCTGCGCCGCGTCTCGACCTGGCTCGAGCCCGCCGGCAAGGCGTTCGTCCACGTCTTCAGCCATCGCACCCTCCCCTACCTGTTCGAGTCGACCTGGGCCGCAGAGCGCTTCTTCACTGCGGGCCTGATGCCCTCGCACGAGCTGATCCTGCGCTTCCAGGACGACATGCGCGTCGACGAGCGCTGGGCAGTGCCGGGCACGCACTACGCGAGGACACTCCAGGCCTGGCTCGCGAACCTGGACTCGCGTCGCGACGAGGCGCTGGCGGCCCTGCGCACGAACGGGCGCTCGGAGCGCGATGCCAGGCGGCTGCTCGGCGCCTGGCGTCTATTCCTGCTCTCAACCGACGAGATCTGGCGCTACCGCGGCGGCAACCGCTGGCTCGTCAGCCACTACCTGCTGGAGCCGCGCTAGCCGCGCTTCGGCGGCATGGGAAAGAACCCGGAGGTACGGGCGACGTACTCGTCGTAGCCGGGCCGGCGTTTGCCGATGCTCTTCTCGAGCAGGCCCTTGCCGCTCACGCGGATGAGGAGCGTCGACATCACGAGCGGACCGATTGCCGTCCACCACGTCCCGCCCGCGGTCAGCGCCACGAGCCAGATGCCCCACCACACGCAGAAGTCGCCGAAGTAGTTGGGGTGGCGCGTGTAGCGCCACAGGCCGCGGTCCATCACCTTGCCCCTGCTGTCGGGGCGAGCCTTGAACGCGGCCAGCTGGGCGTCCCCGACCGCCTCGAAGCCGAGGCCGACCAGGTACACGAGCAGCCCGGGGACCACCCCTGCGCCGATCGAGGAGGCGCCGCTCGCCGCGAACTGCAGCGGCAGCGAGACGACCAGCACGAGGAAGCCCTGAGTCGCGAACACCATCCGCAGCGACCACCACGCGAAGCCGTCGCCAACCTTCTCTCGCATGGCCGCGTAGCGCGCGTCCTCCTCGGGCTCGCGGAGCTTGCGGGCGATCAAGTAGCCGCCGAGGCGCATTCCCCAGACGGCGGTCATCGCGAGCAGCAGCCAGCGGACGTCCGCATCGCCGTCGCCGGCGAGGGCCGCGACGATCGCCACG
>JAWVFM010000411.1:0-6073 GCA_033856015.1 Solirubrobacterales bacterium | reverse complement strand
CGCGCAGCGGCGCCCGCCGCCCCACCGTAGCCGCCGCCGAACAGCACGGCGTGTACGAGGAGCGGAAAGATCTGCCAGAGCTCGACCCGCTCTGCGTGGCCGTCGGCCAGCGGATGGGCCTCGTCGTAGGCGTTGAACAGCCGCTCGCCAGGCGAGCCGAAGAGCCGCAGCATTGCCAGGTCCACCTCGCGATGCCCGCCGTACGCGGCCGGGTCGATGAGCCAGGCGTCCCCGGACGCATCGGCAAGCACGTTCCCGCTCCAGAGGTCGCCGTGGAGCCGTGCCGCGGGTTCCGGGGGGCCGGCCACCGCGTCGATCCTCGCGCAGACCCGCTCCACCGACTCCGCGTCGGCGGCGGAGAGCCTGCCGGCGTCGCCTGCCCGGCGGACGAGCGGCAGGAGCAGCTGCTGCGCGTAGAGGCTCGGCCACTCGTCGGCCGGCTCGAGCTCGATGCCGACGGAGCCGACGCGGAGGACCATGTCGGGAGAGCCGGGCGGGAGCTCCCCGTGGCGCGCGGCGCCGGAGCGGTGCAGGGCGGCGAGGGCGGGCCCGAGCTCCACCTCTCCCGCGGGCGAGAGCGCGCCGTGCTCGATCCAGTCGAGCGCGATCCATGCTGGGTTTCCGCCGCGGGCGAGGACCAAAGGGACACGGACGGCATGCGCGCCGCCCAGCCACGCCAGGCCGGCGGCCTCCGCGGCGAACTCGTCCTCGGGAGCGTCGGATCGCGACTTCACGAATGCTGCGCCGCCGCCCTCGAGCTCGGCTCGCCACGCCTCGTTGATCGACCCGCCGGCGACGGGTGTCAGAGCGCGCACCTCAACTCCGAGCCCTGCTGCGACGGACTCGCCGAGCTCGTTCCCGCTCACGCGGATGGGTGCTTCGGGATCGAATCGAGCAGCGCGCGGCATCCCGCTTCGACCACGTCGAGCACGACGTCGAACCCGTCCGGGCCACCGTAGTAGGGGTCCGGGACGTCGCGCGGCGGGTCGTCCAGAAGCAGCCGGACCTTGGCCCGGGCCTCCGCATCCGGAGCTAGAGCGATCAGCTCGTCGCGGTTCGAGCGGTCCATCGCGACGAGGAGGTCGTGGTCTTCGAAGTCCGCCGGCCCGACACGGCGCGCCTCGCCCTGAAGCCGCAGGCCACGCCGGGCGCCCGCCGCGGCCGAGCGCGAATCCGGGCTCGAGCCGATGTGCCAGCCACCGGTCCCGGCGCTGTCGACCTCGATCTCGTCGCTGCGGCCCGCGTCCGCCACGAGCTTGCGCATGACCGCCTCCGCCGTTGGCGAGCGGCAGATGTTGCCGAGGCAGACGAAGAGGATGCGCGTGCTCATCTACGATCGAAGCATGAAGCAGCTCGCCGACTCCGTCTGGCACCTCGACACCGTCCCGATGCCCAACGCGGTCAACGCCTTCGTGATCGGCGACGTCCTCGTCGACGCCGGCGGCCGGCGTTCGGCCAGGAAGATCCTCCGCCAGCTCGACGGTCACGAGGTGAGCGCCCACGCCATCACGCACGCCCACCCGGACCACCAGGGAGCCAGCGACGAGCTCTGCACGCGGCTGCAGGTCCCGTACATGGTCGGTGAGCGCGACGTTCCGGCCGCCATGGACTCGAGCCTGATCCGCAAGCGCCAGCCCGACCACCCCGTCGCCCGGTTCTACGACTCGTTCTTCACGGGTCCCGGTCGCACGGTCGACCGCGTGCTTCGTGCCGGCGACGAAGTCGCCGGCTTCGAGGTGATCGACGTTCCCGGTCACTCCGCCGGCCACATCGCCTTCTGGCGCGCCGCCGACGGCGTCCTGGTCGCCGGGGACGTCGTCAACAACATGGACATCTGGACGGGCATTCCCGGTCTGCACGAGCCGAAGCCCTACCTCACCCCGGATCCGGTCGAGAACCGCCGTTCGATCCGCAAGATCGCCGACCTGGAGCCGAAGCTGCTCCTGGTGGGGCATGGCCCGCCGTTTCGCAACCCCAAGCGCCTCTCCGAGTTCGCCGCCAAGCTCGGCGTTTAGATATTCGTAGTATCGGCTCGTGGAGCGCTACGACCCACGCGCGATCGACAGTCGCTGGCAGGGGATCTGGGAGTCCGAGGGCACCTGGGAGGTGCCCAATCCCGGCGAGCCCGGCTTCGATCCGTCGAAGCCGAAGGCCTACGTGCTCGAGATGCTCCCCTACCCGTCGGGAGAGCCCCACGTAGGCCACCTCAAGAACTACTCGATCGGCGACGCCATCGCCCACTTTCGTCGCCGCAACGGCTACCAGGTCATCCACCCGATGGGCTACGACGCATTCGGGCTGCCCGCCGAGAACGCGGCGATCAAGACCGGGGAGCACCCGCGGGTCGCCACCGAGCGCTCGATTGCGGCCTTTCGCAGGGAGTTCCATTCCTGGGGCATCTCCATCGACTGGACGCGGGAGATCGCCAGCTGCGAGCCCGAGTACTACCGCTGGACGCAGTGGATCTTCCTGAAGCTCTTCGAGCGCGGCCTGGCCTACCGGGCCGAGGCACCGGTGCAGTGGTGTCCGGTGGACCAGACCGTCCTCGCCAACGAGCAGGTGATCGACGGCCACTGCGAGCGCTGCGGAGCCCTCGTCGAGCAGCGGAACCTCGAGCAGTGGTTCTTTCGCATCACCGACTACGCCGACCGCCTGCTCGCCGACTTCGACCTCCTCGAGTCGTGGCCCGAGAACGTCATTACGATGCAGCGCAACTGGATCGGGCGCTCGGAGGGGGCTCGGGTCACGTTCAGCTGCGAGGAGCTGGGGATCGACTTCCCGGTGTTCACCACCAGGCCGGACACGCTGTTCGGCGCGACCTTCTTCGTCCTGGCTCCGGAGCACCCGGAGCTCGAGCGACTGGTCGCCGGGACCGAGCACGAGGCGGACGTGAAGGCCTACGTCGAGAACGCTCGCCGCGAGACCCCCGCCGAGCGAGGCTCGGGAGACCGCGAGAAAACGGGTGTCCCGCTGGGGCGCACCGTGACGAACCCGGTGAACGGCGAGGAGATCCCGATGTTCGTCGCCGACTACGTGCTGATGGAGTACGGGACCGGCGCGCTCATGGCGGTGCCGGCGCACGACGAGCGCGATTACGCCTTCGCGCGCAGCTTCGGGCTGCCGATCAGGCGCGTGATCGAGGGCACCGACCCGGACGAGGCGGTTGACGACGACGGCCTGCCGTACTCGGGAGACGGGCCGATGACCGCTTCGGGCCGCTTCGACGGCATGCAGAACCGCGCGGCCTACGGCGAGATCGTCGACTGGCTCGCGTCCGAGGAGCGCGGCGAGCCGGCCGTCAACTACCGGCTGCGCGACTGGCTGCTCTCGCGCCAGCGCTACTGGGGCTGCCCGATCCCGATCGTCTACTGCGAGGAGTGCGGGATGCTCCCCGTGCCGGAGGACCAGCTCCCCGTGGAGCTGCCGGACGTCGAGGACTACGCGCCCAAGGGGCAGAGCCCGCTGGCGACCGCGACCGACTGGGTGAACACCGAATGCCCCGGCTGCGGTGGCGCCGCGCGGCGCGAGACGGACACCATGGACACCTTCGTCGACTCGTCCTGGTACTTCATCCGCTACCTGGACCCGCACAACTCCGAGGCGGCGTGGGACCGCGAAGCCGCCGACTACTGGCTGCCCGCGGACCAGTACATCGGCGGCATCGAGCACGCGATCCTGCACCTGATGTACGCGCGCTTCTTCACCAAGGCGCTCGCGGACATGGGTGAGCTCGGAGTCCAGGAGCCGTTCGCCAACCTATTCACCCAGGGGATGATCACCCGGGACGGGCACAAGATGTCCAAGTCGAGGGGCAACACCGTGAGCCCGTCCGACTACGTCGAGCGCTACGGCGCCGACGCGGCCAGGACCTATGTCTGCTTCACGGGCCCCCCGGCGAAGGGCGGCGACTGGGTCGACGCGGGCGTCGAGGGCGTCCACCGCTTCCTCTCCCGCCTGTGGCGCCTCGGGATGGACGTGGCCGCCACCGGCGAGAGCGCGCCGGTCGCCGAGCCGAGCGAGGAGGCGAGGGACCTCCTGGGCAAGGCGCACTGGGCCATCGACAAGGTCACGCGGGACATCGAGGACGGCTTTCAGCTCCACACCGCGATCGCGGCGGTGATGGAGCTGGTCAACGCCGCGTACCGGCACAAGGACTCGCTGGAGGGCGATCCGGCGCTGCGGTTCGCGGCGTCCACCGCCGCGTCGCTGATCTTCCCGTTCGCTCCGCACCTTGGCGCCGAGGTCTACGAGGCGCTCGAGGGCCGCCGCGTCTGGGAGGAGCCATGGCCGCAGGCGGACGAGTCCTACCTGCGCAGCGACACGTTCCCGCTCGTGGTCCAGGTGAACGGCAAGCGCCGCGACCAGGTCGAGGCACCGGCGGACGCCGACGAGGCCGACCTCGTGCGGCTGGCGCATGCGAGCGAGGCAGTCCGACGCCATATCGACGGCCGCGAGGTCGTCAAGGAGATCGTCGTTCCGGGCAAGCTCGTGAACCTCGTGGTCCGTTGAGTCTCGACCGCTACACACCAGCGGCGGCGGGGTCTGGTACAAAGCCCGCGTGCTAGTCAGGCGTCTCGCCGACACGGCCGTCATCGACGTTCACGGGCTGCGCCCGCACGTCCTGATGGACGCCGGAGAGCTCGGCTCTCGAAACCTCTCCGTGACCTGGCTCGAAGTTCCGCCCGGAGCATCGGAGACGCTCCACTCCGACGAGGATGCGGAGCAGGTCTACGTCGTCGTCAGCGGCACCGGCTCGATGTCGGCGACCGGCGACACCCAGCGCCTCGCGGCCGGCGACCTCGTGATGATCCCGCCGGCCAGCGACCACTCGGTCGCGAACGACGGCAGCGAGCCGCTCGCGCTCATCGCCGTCCAGTCGCCCGGGGTCTCCGCCGACGAGCTCTACAGCCGCCGCCTCGCCACCCAGGCTGCCGGCTACGACGAGTTCGGCGACGACGAATAGCTTCATCGCCGGCGCCTAAGTAGGCGCAATCCCCGCGTCACCCGCGCACCCCCCGCGGGCAGCATCGGCCCTGTGGACCGGATTGGTCGCTCGCAGCTCGTCGTCTACGCCGCAGTCGGGATCGCGCTGCTGATCGTGGGCGGGCGCTGGCTGGCGTCCTCCGGCGAGTCAACCGCCGCCGCGAGCGGCGTCAGCTTCACGTCCAACAGCAGCAGGGGCGGATCGTCAGCCGGAGTCAGCGTCGGGACGAGCGGCGAGGACGTCGTGGTCGACGTCACCGGCTCCGTGCGCGACTCGGGCGTCTACCGGTTGCCTGCCGGCGCCCGTGTGGAGGACGCGGTGAAGCGAGCGGGTGGCGCCACCGCGACGGCCAACCTCGAGGCGATCAACCTCGCCGCGAAGCTGAGCGACGGCCAGCAGGTCGCGGTCCCCGCGAAGGCCCCGACGGCCGGCGGAGGCGCGACGGCCGGGACGGCGGCGACCGGCTCGGCACCGGCGCCCGACGCGCCGATCAGCCTCGGCTCGGCGACCGTCGCCGACCTCGACACGATCGAGGGCATCGGGCCGGTCACGGCGCAGAACATCATCGACTTCCGAGACCAGAACGGCGGCATCTCGTCGATCGACCAGCTCGACCGGATCTCCGGCATCGGTCCGGCGACGATGGAGGCCTTGCGGGCTCGACTCCAGCCGTGAGCGCCGCCGCCTGGCGAACCTGGGTGCTGGCGGGCCTGGCCTGCGGCCTCGGCGCCGCGCCGCTGGCCCGAGCGGCTCCGCCGCCAGGAGCGGCCTGGTCCCTGGTCGTCCTCGGGGCGAGCGGAACAGCGGCCCTCGTCGCCACCGCGCCCAGCAGCAGGCGGCGCGGCGGCTGGTGGCTCGCGCTCGTCAGCCTGTGCGCTGCGCTGGCGGGCTTCGGCGTGGGCTCGCTGCGGGTGGCCGCGATCGATGCGGGCGCGTACCGCGGGCGCTCGAGCGGGCCGGCCCAGGTTCGCGGCTACGTCCTCGCCACCCCGCACCGCGCCAACGGCACCGTGAGCGTTCGCGTGGGGACGGCCGGCGGCCGCATCCTCGTGGAGGCCGATGAGCCCGTCCCCGACCTGCCGATCGGAC
>JAWVFM010000410.1:0-4372 GCA_033856015.1 Solirubrobacterales bacterium | reverse complement strand
GACATCAGAACTTGCCCCGAAGCGCCTCGTAGGACTGCTCGAGGGTCTGCGGCATCACGCGGGTGTCGGCCAGGACCGGCATGAAATTGGTGTCGCCACCCCAGCGCGGGACCACGTGCATGTGAATGTGGTGCTCCACGCCGGCGCCCGCAACGCGGCCCTGGTTGAAGCCAACGTTGAAGCCATGCGGCTGGTACTGGCCTTCGAGCACGGTGATCGCACGCTGGGCGAGCGCCATCATCTCGGCGACGGCCTCGGAGTCCACCGCCTGGAGCGCGCCGACGTGCTCGTAGGGCGCGATCATCAGGTGCCCGTTGGTGTACGGGTAGAGGTTGAGGATCACGAAGCACCGCTCCGCGCGGTGGACGATCAGGTTGGCTTCGTCGTCATCCTCGGCCTGCTTCGCGCAGAAGATGCAGGATTCCTCGACGTCCTTTGACGCGTCGCTCACGTAGGCGAGACGCCAGGGCGCCCAGATTCGCTCGGTGGCCACACGGCCGCATCCTACGCGGGTGTCTGCGCTGCGGTCGCCGGCGCTAGAGCCAGCCGCGCCTGCGGAAGAACGCGATGAGCCCTCCGAGCAACGCGATCATCGCGACGATGATCACCCAGAAGATCGTCGTCGACGAGGTGCTCGGGTCGCCGCCGCCGGGCAGCCCGACGTTCATGCCCCAGACGCTCGCGATCAGCGTCAATGGCAGGAACACGATGCTGAACACGGTGAGGATGCGAAGCACGTCGTTGAAGCGATGCGTGATCAGCGACTCGTTGGTGTCCTCGAGCGCCTCGACCACCTCCTTGTAGTTCTCGAGCATGTCCCAGATGCGCTCGTGGGAATCGACGATGTCGTCGAAGTAGATCTCCAGCTCACCGTCGGGAGGCGCCAGGAACGGCTGCTTGGCGCTCTCCAGGTCGCGCAGCACCGTGCGCTGCGGGCGGATCACCTTGCGGAAGTTGATGATCTCCTGCTTGACGTTGGAGATGTCGCGGACGACGTCCTCGCCGCGGCCCTCGAAGATCTCGTCCTCCAGGCCGTCGAGCTTGTTGCCGATCTTGCGGAGCATCGGGAAGCAGTAGTCGAAGCTGTCGTCGACGATGCGGTAGAGCAGGTATCCCGAGCCCTGGGAGAAGAGCTGCTCGCGGAGCTCGTCCTTGGCGCGGCAGCGCTCGAAGAGGTACTCGACCGGCTGCAGCGGCTGGTTAGGAAGCGTGACCAGGAAGTCGCGGCCCACGAACATGTCGAGCTCGCCGGCGTTCAGGCGGCCCACCGAGCGGTCGAAGACCGGGAAGTGCAGGACGATGAACAGGTACTCCGGGTACTCGTCGATCTTCGGGCGCTGGTTTCGCGACAACACGTCCTCCAGGTCGAGGGCGTGGAAGTCGTACTGCTCCTCGAGCCAGGCGCACTCGAGCGGTGTGGGCTGCTCGACGTTCACCCAGCGAAGCGTCTCGCCTCCCGGCGACGTCCACTCGACGGTCTGGATGTTCGGCTCGCGCTCGCGCGGGTCAGCGACCGGCGCGGTGAGCGCGGATGCACGCGATGTGCGGCGCAGCCTCGGCTTCGGAAGGCTCGGCATCTGAGATCTCGCTAGGCATTCTGGTGAGGGGCTTGGCCCCGAAAGCAGCATGTAAGGACGGCGAAAGCCGTCCGCAAGTAATTCAACGACAGGGTACTCGGCTCGTAGAACGTGCTCGACATGCCAGGCACGCCTGGTAAGCTGGCTTGCACATAACCACCACATCCAGAGGGGTAGAGGGACTGGCCCGTTGAAACCCCGGCAACCCCCCCAAGGACCTTGGTCCGCGGGGAAGGTGCCAATTCCAGCAGGTGTTGAAGCCTGGGAGATGTGAGTTGGAAGCCCTCGTGGCCTCTGCTCCCTCCGTAGGCAGAGGCCTTTTTTTCATACCGATTCGAACGCGAGCACGAGGGCGAAATGGCAGTTGACGGACTGAAGTGCAAGGAGTGCGGCGCGAGCTACGAGCTCGAGGCGCGCTACTACTGCGAGGAGTGCTTCGGGCCTCTGGAGGTGGCCTACGACCACACCGGAATGGACGCCGAAGGCGCGCGCCGTCGCATCCAGGCAGGCTCCGCCGGCATCTGGCGTTACGCGGACTTCCTGCCGTTCGCCGAGCGGCCGCCCTCGACTCGCACGACCCTCGAGCCGGGCATGACGCCGCTTGTCCGCGCCGACCGGCTCGCCGAGCGGCTGGGCCTTGGCGAGCTCTGGATCAAGAACGACGCCGCGAACCCGACGCACTCGTTCAAGGACCGCGTGGTCGCGGTGGCGATCGCCAAGGCGCGCGAGCTGGGCTTCGACACGGTCGCTTGCGCCTCCACAGGCAATCTCGCGAACGCCGTCGCCGCGCACGCCGCCGCCGCCGGCCTCGATTCGTACGTCTTCGTCCCCGCGGACCTGGAGGAGCAGAAGCTCCTCGCGACCGCCGTGTACGGCACCCGCCTCGTCGGGGTCAAGGGCAACTACGACGACGTCAACCGCCTCTGCACCGAGCTCTGCGAGAGCCGGCCCTGGGCCTTCGTCAACGTGAACCTCCGTCCGTACTACGCGGAGGGCTCGAAGACCCTCGCCTACGAGACCATCGAGCAGCTCGGCTGGAGCCTTCCCGACCGCATCGTGTGCCCGATCGCCTCCGGCTCGCTCTTCACCAGAATCGGCCGGGCGATCGAGGGGTGGACCGACCTGGGCCTCGTCCAGGGCGACCTGCCGGTCTTCAACGGCGCCCAGGCCGAGGGCTGCTCGCCCGTGGCGCATGCCTTCGAGCAGGGCTTGGACGTCTGCAAGCCGCAGCGGCCTTCGACGATCGCGAAGAGCCTCGCCATCGGCGACCCGGCGGACGGCCCGTACGCGCTCGGCTTGGCGCGGCAGACCGGTGGTTCGATCGACTCGGTCACCGACGATGAGATTCGCGCGGGCATTCGCCTCCTGGCGGAGACCACGGGGATCTTCACGGAGACGGCCGGGGGCGTCACCACCGCCACGCTGGCGAAGCTCGCCGAGCGCGGGGCAATCGATCGCTCCGAGAGAGTCGTCGCCGTGATCACCGGCGAGGGCCTGAAGACCCTGGACGCCGTCCGCGACGGCTTCGCCATGACCGAGATCGAGCCGACCGTGGCATCGTTCGAGGCGGGCGCCGAGGCGGGCGCCCTCGCCGGGCGCTAGCCGGCAAGGTAGATTCCCGCGGCGATGTCGGTGACCGTGAAGATCCCGGCCCAGCTTCGGGCGGTGACCGGAGGCGAGGGCGAGCTCGAGGTGGAGGGCGGGACCGTCGGCGAGGCGCTCGACGCGGTCTTCGACCAGCATGAGGCGCTCCGCGACCGGCTGATCCAGGACGACAGCCTGCGGCGGTTCGTCAATGTCTACGTCTCCGGGGAGGACATTCGCTTCCAGGACGGCCTTGAAACCGCGCTCACCGACGGTGACGAGGTCACGATCCTCCCGGCCGTGGCCGGTGGGATCTAGAACCTCCCCAGCGGCGCTCCCGGTCGCGATCCTCTGTGGCGGCCGGGGCACCCGCCTTCGCGAGCAGACGCACGCGATCCCGAAGGCGCTCGTGGAGATCGGCGGCAAGCCGATCCTCTGGCACGTGATCCGGATCTACGCGGCGCAGGGGTTCCGGCGGTTCCTCCTGCTCACCGGCTACCTGCGGGAGATGATCGAGGAGTTCGCCGCTGCCGAGGAGTGGCCCGAGCCCATCGAGGTCGAGTGCGTCGACACCGGGCTCGACACGAACACCGGCGGGCGCGTGGCGCGCGTCGCCGACAAGCTCGGCGCCGGCACGTTCTGCCTGACCTACGCCGACGGCGTCGCCGACATCGACCTGAGCTCGCTCGTGAGGTTCCACGACGAGCAGGATGCAATAGCCACCATGACCGACGTTCGGCCCTTCAGCCAGTGGGGAATCGCGGTGATCGACGAGGAGGAGCGGTTCTCGGGCTTCCGCGAGAAGCCGCGCCTGGATTACTGGATCAACGGGGGCTTCATGTGCGCCGAGCCCGCCTTCCTCGAGTACCTGACGGACGAGAGCGTCCTCGAGCGTGACCCGCTGGAGCGGGTGGCGGCGGCCGGCGCGCTTGGCGCCTTTCGCCACCACGGCTTCTGGGACTGCATGGACACCTACAAGGACGCGGTCGTTCTGAACGACCTCTGGGACTCCGGCTCGCCCCCGTGGCGGCTGTGGGACGCCGGGGCGCCGAGCACGGCGCCCGGAGCGCGCGCCGCCAAGTGAGCTCCGTCGCGCTCGTCACCGGTGGCCGCGGCTTCGCCGGAGCGTGGCTGGCAAGGGCGCTTCTCGACCGTGGCGACCAGGTCGTCTGCTTCGACCGCACGCCGCTGCCTGACGGGCGCCCGTCCAC
>JAWVFM010000409.1:0-3275 GCA_033856015.1 Solirubrobacterales bacterium | reverse complement strand
GGCGCCCTCGGGCGTGCCCACACAGAAGCAGAAGCAGGAGGGAAAGACGGAGCGAAGCCCGCCGAAGACCGCGGCCGGGTCGTGCGCCGAGGGAGCGTCGACCGTCACCTCTCGTGCGAGGACGGTCTTCTCGAGATCCCCGGCTCGGATGCGGGCGACCGCAGCTTCGACCGCCGCCTCGTAGCGCTCGGGCGGCTGCACGCTCGCGATCGTGGCGCGTGCGGTCGGGTGCGGGTCGACGAGCGGCAGCGGCTCGCGCCGCAGCGACGCCAGCCGTGAGCGCACGCGCGCCAGGGCGTCCCCGGAACCCGCGTGGTCGGTGAGGACGGCGACCGTCGCGAGCGTCACCGCGCCGCGGCGATGAATCGAGAGCTCCGGAACGAACGCGAGCGCGGGCTCGAACGACGACCAGTGCGCCGCCGAGGCGCCCTCCTCGTCGAAGGCGAAGCCACCGACCCAAACCGGCCCCGCACCTGCGGGCAGCTCATCCGGCTCGGAGGCGATCCGGTCGCGCATCGTCTCGGCGGCGGTACGGGCCACCTCCGCGAACCGGTCCGGGCCCCTCGAGACGACGCAGGCCGCCTCTCCCAGCCCGGCGAGGGCGAAGCCGTCGCGGTCCGGCTGCTCCCAGCAGAACCACCGGTCGTCTGCCCGCCGGGACGCAAAGATCGCGGCCGAAGGGTCCTCGACGTCCACCGGCACCGTCACGGAGACCAGCCGGCGCTTCGCGCCGACGCGCTCGACCAGCTCCTCCAGGGAGCCGTGGACAGTCTCGAGGCTGCCGGTCAGGACTCCGGGCGAGAGCGCGAGATCGCGACCTCGCCCGTGCGGGCCATCTCGACCAGGCCGTGGGGGCGCACCATGCGCTCGAAGGCGTCGATCTTGTCCTGGCTGCCGGTGACCTCGACGGTGAGGGTCCGGCGGGAGACGTCGACGACCTTGGCCTTGAAGATCTGGGCGAACTCCATGATCTCGCCGCGGCTCTCGGCCGGCGCGGAGACCCGGAAGAGGGCCATCTCCCGCGACACCGTCGTGTCCGGGTCCATGTCGCGGATCTTGATGACGTTCACCAGCTTGTGGAGCTGCTTGGTCACCTGGTCGATCGGGTGGACGGCACCGTCGACCGTGAGGGTGATTCGGGACATGTCGGGATCATCGGTCGGACCGACCGCCAGCGTGTCGATATTGAACCCACGGCGGCTGAAGAGGCCGGCGATGCGGGCGAGGACACCGGGCTTGTTCTCCACGAGGAGCGAGAGGACGTGCTTGCGCCCGGTCAGGCCCGAGCCCACCTGGAGGTCCTCGAGCTTGACCAGCTCTGGCGTGCCGGCTTCCATCTAGCCCACCATGTCCCGCGCCGCGGCGCCGGCCGGGATCATCGGGAAGCAGTTCTCGTTCTGGGTGACGCGGACGTCGAGGAGCGCCGGGCCCTCAACCTCGAGCGTCGAGCGCATCGCGCCGGCCAGCTCGGCCTTGTCGTCGCAGCGCGCGGCCTCCCAGCCGAACGCCTCGGCGAGCTTCACCCAGTCCGGGCTCGAGCCCATCGCGACGGACTGGTAGCGGCCGTCCCAGAAGAGCTCCTGCCACTGGCGGACCATGCCGAAGTGGCCGTTGTTCATGAGGAACACCTTGACCGGGACGTTGTGGGCGGCGGCGGTCGCCATCTCCTGGCACACCATCACCAGGCTGCCGTCACCGGCCAGGCAGACGACCGTCTCCTCCGGCATCGCGACCTTCGCGCCGATCGCCGCGGGCAGGCCGAAGCCCATCGTCCCCAGGCCGCCGGAGTTGATCCAGCGGCGCGGCTTGTTGAAGTGGTAGTACTGCGCCGCCCACATCTGGTGCTGGCCGACGTCCGAGGCGATGATCGCGTCTCCGCCGGTGGCCTCGTACATGGCCTCGACCATCAGCTGCGGCTTGATCTCGCTGTCCGAGGAGTCCTCGTAGCGCAGCGGGTAGGCGGACTGCCACTCCTTGATCTTGCCGAGCCATGCGTCCAGGCGCGAGCCGTCCGCGCCGGTCGCCCGGTACTCCTGCGCGAGCTTGCGCAGGACGTCCTTGGCGTCGCCGACGATCGGGATGTGCGCTGCCACGTTCTTGGAGATCTCGGCCGGATCGACGTCGATGTGGACGAACTTGGCGCGCGGCGCGAACTCGGAGAGCTTGCCGGTGATGCGGTCGTCGAAGCGAGCGCCGACGGCGACGATCAGGTCCGCCTCGTCCATCGCGTAGTTCGCGGCGCGCGTGCCGTGCATCCCGAGCATCCCGAGCCATTGCTCATGCGGGGCCGGGAAGGCGCCGAGGCCCATCAGCGTGAGGGTCACGGGGAAGCGGTCGAGCGCGCAGAACGCCCTGAACTCCTCGGAGGCGTTGGCGTTGACGATCCCGCCCCCGCCGTAGATGACCGGGCGCTGTGAATTCGCGAGCGCCCGCGCGGCGACGCGGATCTGCTTGATGTTGCCCTCGAGCGACGGCTTGTAGCCCGGTAGGTCCGGCGGGCCGGTCGCCGACTCGTAGTCGATGTCCACCCGCGAGAGGTCCTGAGGCACGTCGACGAGCACGGGGCCCGGACGCCCGGTCGAGGCGATGTGGAAGGCGCTGTGGATGTACTCGGGGATCTGGCGCGGATCCTGGACCAGCAGGGAGTGCTTGACAACGGGCATCGTGATCCCGGTGACGTCGGCCTCCTGGAAGCCGTCCGTGCCGATCAGCTCCGTGCGGACCTGGCCGGTGATGAACACCGTCGGAACCGAGTCCATCATTGCGTCGGCGATCGGTGTGACCAGGTTGGTGGCGCCGGGACCGGACGTCGCCATCGCGACTCCCACGCGCCCCGAGGCCTTCGCGTAGCCCTCGGCCGCATGACCAGCGCCCTGCTCGTGGCGCGCCTGGATGTGGATCAGGTCGGCGTCGTAGAGGGCGTCATACGTGGGCAGGTTCGCGCCGCCAGGAATGCCGAAGACGTGGTCTACGCCCTCGGCCTTCAGGGCTGCGCAAAGAGCATCGGCGGCACGCATGGGGGAAATTGTAGGGACGGGGCGGAATCAGTCTCGCCGGCGACCGGCAGGGCGGGCGAAGTTCGCCGCGAGCGCGTTCGGTCAGGGTCGAAGGAGGAGGGCGAAGAGCTCACCCAGGAGCTCGAGCATGCGCTGCTCCGGATCGTCTCCAAGGCCTCGAACCCGGTCGAAGAGGATCCCGTTGATGCCGGCGACGCCGAGCTCCGCGCGCCGCTCGGGATCAGGGGCTCCGGCCGCGCGAAGCGCGGTCTCGGCGAG
>JAWVFM010000408.1:0-2625 GCA_033856015.1 Solirubrobacterales bacterium | reverse complement strand
CTACTCCATCGCGATCCCGCCGCCCAACGTGACCGGCGTGCTCCACATGGGCCACGCCCTGAACGGCTCGATCCAGGATGCGCTCATCCGCCTGAACCGCATGCGCGGGCGCAACACGCTCTGGGCGCTCGGCACCGACCATGCCGGAATCGCCACGCAGTCGGTTGTGGAGAAGGAGCTCCGGGCCGACGGGATCTCGCGCCACGAGATCGGCCGTGAGGAGTTCGTGAAGCGGGTCTGGGAGTGGCGTGAGCAGTACGGCTCGAGGATCGTCGAGCAGCTCAAGCGGCTGGGTGCGTCTTGCGACTACGAGCGCGAGCGGTTCACGCTGGACGAGCGCTACGTCAAGGCCGTCCTGAAGGTCTTCGTCGCGCTCCACGAGAAGGGCTTCATCTACCGCGACAACTACATGGTCAACTGGGATCCCGGGTCGGGCTCGGCGATCTCCGACCTCGAGGTCGAGAACCGCGAGGTCACGGACACGATCTACTCGATCGACTACCCGCTCGAGGGCTCGGACGAGGTGATCACGGTCGCCACGGTGCGCCCCGAGACCATGCTCGCCGACACCGCGGTCGCGGTGAACCCGAACGACGAGCGCTACGCCGGGCTGGTCGGCCGCACGGCGATCCTGCCGATCGTCGGGCGCAGGCTGCCGATCATCACCGACGAATACGTCGATCCGGAGTTCGGCACCGGCGCCCTGAAGATCACTCCCGGCCACGACGTGAACGACTTCGAGATCGGTCGCCGTCACGGGCTCGAGGAGATCAGCGCGATCGCCGAGGACGGCACGATGAGCGCGGCGGCCGGTGAGGGCTACGAGGGGCTCACCGTCCTCGAAGCCCGCGAGCGGGTGGTTGCGGCGCTTCGCGAGACGGGCGGGATCCGCGCCGAGGAGCCCTACGCGCACTCGGTGCCGTACTCGCATCGCTCCGGCGAGCGGGTCGAGCCGCTGATCTCGCTGCAGTGGTTCTGCCGCATGGACGAGCTCGCCAAGCCTGCGATCGATGTCGTCGAGCGCGGCGAGGTCCGCTTCTTCCCGGAGCGCTGGGCGCGGGTCTACCTCGACTGGATGAACGAGCTCCGGCCGTGGTGCGTCTCGCGCCAGCTGTGGTGGGGCCACCGGCTCCCGGTCTACTACTGCGATGCCTGCGAGGAGACCGTGGTCGCCGAGGAGGCCCCGGAGCGGTGCCCGGGCTGCGAGGGCGAGCTCCGCCAGGACGAGGACGTTCTGGACACCTGGTTCAGCTCCGCGCTGTGGCCGTTCGCCGTCCTCGGCTGGCCCGACGAGACGCCCGAGCTCGCGGCGTTCTACCCGACCGATTCCCTCGTCACAGCGCGGGACATCATCTTTCTCTGGGTCGCGCGCATGGTGATGATGGGCCTGGAGTTCCGGGGCGAGATCCCGTTCTCGGACGTCTACATCACCTCCGTGATCCAGGCGCCGGACGGCCGGCGGATGTCGAAGTCGCTCGGCACGGGCATCGACCCCCTCGACGAGATCGACGCGAGCGGCGCCGACGCGGTCCGCTTCGGCCTCTACACGATGTCCTCCACCCAGGACGTCCGCTACTCGCCCGCCAAGGTTCAGCAGGGCCGCGACCTCGCCAACAAGATGTGGAACGCGAGCCGGCTGATCCTCCTGAACAGCGGGGACGCCGTGGCGGCGCCGGCCCCCGGGCGGGTCGAGGACCGGTGGATTCGCTCGCGCCTCGAACGGACAGTCGCGTCGGTGACCGAGAAGCTCGATGCCTACGACTTCGCCCACGCGGCGCTCGAGCTCTACGACTTCTTCTGGTCCGAGCTATGCGACTGGTACCTGGAGATCGTCAAGCCGCGGCTCTACGACGGCGATGCGGAGACGGCGGGGAACCTCCTCCACGTGCTCGAGCGGGTCCTGGCGCTCGCGCACCCGATGCTGCCGTTCGTCACCGAGGCGATCTGGGCGGAGCTGCCGGGCGACGGCGAGCGGCTGCCGCTCGTGGTCTCTGCCTTTCCCGAGCCTGACGAGCAGGCGATGGATGCTGCGGCTGAGGCCGAGCTGGGCCGCCAGATCGACCTGACGCGGGCGATTCGCCGATGGCGTGACCTGGCCGGCGTTGCCGCGGGCGACGTCCTCGCGGCGCGGGTGACCGACGGCGATCGCCCGCACGAGCTGGTCGAACGCCTCGCGCGCCTCGATCTCCATGCCGATGCCTCCGGCGAGGTGCTTGCCGCCGTCGGCCCGGTGGAGATCCTCGCAAGTGGCGGCGTCGACGCCGAGCGTGCCCGCGAAGGGGTCGAAGCTCGCCGTGCCGAGCTTCGCGCCGAGGTGGCCCGCGCCGAGGGCAAGCTCGGAAACGAGCGCTTCGTCGCCAAGGCGCCGGCCGATGTCGTCGAGGAGGAGCGCGAGAAGCTGGCCCGGTACCGCGCCGAGCTCGAGGAGCTCGCCTGAGCTGGACCTACGCAGAGGCCGAGGCATACCTCGCCTCGCTCGAGCCGTTCGGCTGGAAGTTCGGGCTCGACCGCATGCGGCGGCTGGTTGCCGCGCTCGGCAACCCCCAGAACCGGTTCGCCTCGATCCACGTGGTCGGGACGAACGGCAAGTCATCGGTCACGGCGATGACCTCCGAGCTCCTGGAG